>NZ_AAWS01000041.1 GCF_000169175.1 Microscilla marina ATCC 23134 | reverse complement strand
CCGCCTCCGCCTGGTGTCTCCACCTGCGGATGAGTACATGAATAAAAACTTGAATAAAATGTTGATAATGAGCCTTATATAGGTTTTATAAGAAAACCTTGCTTCTCTGCGAATGCAACTCTTGCCTGATGTTGGAGCTATAAGCGAATTAAGTAGCTTTGCTGCGCAAGAAAAGCTTGCCTTGTAAGGGTAGAAACTTCCATTGAGTGAATCAAGCCTCCTGTGGAAGACTTAAAAAACTAGAGTATTATTACGTACAAGGTATTCTTTCACATAAACGAGTTAAACATGTGTATTTTTTGGGAGAGGTGAAGCGACGTTTGGAGCACCGCATCAAGCGGATTTTTCATCTACTGTCAAACACTTTATATAAATTATGATTAAGCTAAATGTCTCACAAATAGATTCAAAAGAAGATCCAGTAATTGAGTGTTATAATGATATTACAAGAATACCACTCAATATTAACTTGAATAACCAAATATTGCCTCAACATACAACTACCTATGATAATATAGATGAAGGAAACTTTATAGAATTTCGCTTTAATGAGGTGGGGAAGCTATATGAAATCACAGTCATAGCATTAAATAATGACTCTGTGTTAGAAACGGATAGAATAAATGTACAAAAAGTCGATAATAGTTTATACGATTTCTTTCATTCTGAAAAACATGCTCGGAAAAGAAGTACCATGAAAGTACAAATACTAAAAGCATCAGAATCTATATGTGTTACTTTAGGAGCAAGCGAGTACATAAGGTATTATAAGGCAGCAGATCATCTTTATATTGGTGTAGATAACGCGGGTGTATTTAGGTCATTTTTTTTGGATCAGTTGAGTAAAGAAAATGTAAACGATATATTTGGCGAACTCATATAACCCAAGCCAGAAGTAATTAAAAGCTACTTTTCAAAGACATATCAAAGGACATTTTTTAAATTTAAGACCAAGAGAACCGTCAAAAGGTTTTTATATATAGTAAAGCACCTAAGATCAAAGCGAAGGACATTACTTTGTAGTCCATGTTTTTCAAAAAACCATTGGAACAACATCAGCAGGAAGAAAACCAAAACACTCAAGGCAACTTATCTTGATAGCAAAAGAAACCTTTTAAATGCTATGAGCGATATTATCTTTAATTTTTTTATAGCGCCTGGTATTTTAGATAAAGATAAAAAAAATCTCAGCATATCTGGTCTGGATATTCTTGGTTTAAAAAGCATGGCTTATGGAAAGATGAGTATTTTTTTTAAAGATCAAGGTGAAAAAATAGTTTTGGAACCAGGAATAATTGATTATTTGATAGAGTTTAAAAATGTCATCAAAGAAATAGACTCAGGAAACAATGAAACTTTTTCCGTGTCTTCTGACTATTACAGCAATAGTTTAGAATACTTGCATGACCCAAAGAATGATAAATTTATAATTTATGAGGTAAATGATGGAGCATTCGAAATTACTACAGAATATAAAGCTTTTAGAAAAGCTTTTCTTAAGTTTTATCAAAAAGCTTTAGAAAAGCTTGTCTTGCAGTATCCAGAATTAAGGGATAATAAAGCTTTCATTGAATTAAAAAAAGGCTAGCGAATAAGCATCCACTTATCTTAAGTATGATTAAAAAAATAAGTGTTTTTTTTGTTTTGGTTATAGGGTGTAGTAATTGTAGTTTGACAGGCTATAAATTTCAATATTTATGCCTTGGAAATGGGGAGGTAATCACCAAAATTTACAATGACAGACTTACAGACTATTTTGTTTATGGTCGCTACAATAAGCAAAGTTTACCAGCTTCTTACATAAGCGTTTCTTATTCAGGCAGGGGAGGTTATGTTGTATATGCTGGTTTTGAAAATGGTTCTTGTGTATTGTACCATATTGGTGGTGGGATATTTAATGTCCATAAGCCAAACGATAAACTGAAGCTTAATGACTCGTTATATAATGAAGGCAAACAGAGAATACAAGAAAAATCAAAGGCTAGTAAAAATTGTGAGTTTATATTAATAGCAGACTACAGCCATGCAGACATAACCAAACAAAACTGTCAGTGTAAATAAATACCAAGCCGACGCAAGCTCCTGGGCTTGTGAAACATCGAGGTTAATGTGCACCATCCAGCAGCAACAAGGAATTAGGATGGGTAAACTTGCACCTTTTACTCCACAATATTCATCAGTGCTTGCTCCATCAATGCTTTCTCTGAATACACCATAGTAGAAGCAATGCTACGATGACGCAATTGTTTTTGAATGATTTCTATGCTATTGCCATGGGCATACATGAGCTGGGCGCAAGTGTGGCGCAGCGAATGTAGGGTAACTTTACGGCGTTGGGCTTGTTGAACAGCCTTGGACAAACCCATGCGTTCCAGCGAAGCCCTAAACTCTTTTTCTGCTTTGGCGTAGCTCATTTCAAACAATAAATCATTGATAGTAAGAGGTTTAATCTTTAAATACTTGTGCACACAGGCTTGAGCGCGCTTAAAAAAACGGCAAGGCTCTTTGGTGCTAAGTCCTTTGCCCAACACCCACAATACGTCATTACCAAAATCTAAATCATTTACCTTAAGGCTCAACACTTCTTTGATGCGCAACCCACAAAATGCCATCAACGACCACATTGCCCGGTAGGTAGGAGAGGGGCTTACTTCAGAACTTAACAGCAACTCCCTTTCTTGCTCGTTGAGTGGGTCTTTATAATAGCGTTGGGTGCTCAACTTGGCGCGTTTGATCCGCTGAATGCGCCCCAGGTCTTTGTAATCATCATCGTTTATGTTGTATTCGTGGCTGTGGTCTTGCAGGTATGCTGCCACATTTTTGATGCAAGTGAGGTACAAGGCTCTGGTGTGTGCCGCCAGGTCTTTGTACTGGCAATGCTCCAGGTAAGCTCTGGTGGCTACATAGCTAAACATGAGCCCACGATCGTCTAAGAATTCAAAAAATAAATTGAGCACCGCAATGTAGGTATCTTCGCTGCCAGGCGATACTCCTGCTTCGCTGATATAGTGGAGAATAATCTGGTGGGCAGCTGCTTTGCGCTTGGTGGGGTCGGGTACCACTTGCTGAATATTTTGCTTGAGACAAAATTTCAAGAACTTTTTGGTGTAAGACAGGCGAGGACCTGTAATTCCCAATTTTGCAACAAAATTATCAAAACTGATTTGATGGATGAGTTGTTTGGTTTCTATCAAATACTGGCAATATTGGCGGGCGTGGGTTTCGTAGCGTCGTTGGTTTTTACCAAATGCTTTGAACGAGTCTTTGTAGACATTCATTAACTGGGTCAAATGATATATCCAGTTTTTTTCGGGCATTGCTTGAGCTGGTAGTTGCTCACCGTAAGCACTTTCAGGCAGAGACTCACTCATAAGACTTATTTTGGGTGGTTTAAATAATTCAATGGAGGGGCTAAATTCGGGAATATTTTTACACAAATCAAATAAATATAAATTTAATTTGAGTGTAAAAAATCTTAGAATCCATCCTTTAAAGATTAAATTGTAGCCAACACTAAAAATAAACCAATATTATAGAGCCAAAAAATCACCTCTAAGCCTCTATTTTTTTGTCCTTTGAAGCTTTGCATGATCTTCTGGCTTCTGCCCTTCTTATTAAAGAAAGAAAATAGCCACGAATGAACTAAAACAAAGGTAATTAATAAAAATACTGCTGCTCCTATGCCAAACTCAGCCTTCGTAGAAACAAATGACAGGAAAAAAAGAAAAAGCCTGACCAAATAAAAAAATAATGTCAGTAGCATGAACCCGGCCGCATGGTTAATTAAACTTTCCTGGTCTTCATCTTTAATCATCTGATTAAAGCGGTAATACTTATAAAAAATAAACTCTACTATTCTCATTTATACACAGTTAGTCAACTAAAACCCTCCTGACGCGCCTTTGTAACGCGTGGTTCCAAAATATTGAATTAGTACAGGGCTCAACTCATAACTTCCTCTATAACCAAATAAAAAAGGCTGGCATCAATCACGTCGCCCTAGAAACCAATCACGAATATTAAAGGGAGGACGTTTAGCGAGTAAACCAGCTTTACGAAAATCAAATACTTGAATCATACGACCTTTTTTTTCATATTGCCCGTTTACAATATCTCCTGCTAAATAGCCAATCATCACTAAGATAATTGAAGATGCAAGAGGCCAATAAGAAAGATTTAAAAAAAATAAAATTATACTAATCAGTATGCTATAAAACGTGAATCTAACCCTAAAAGCATTCCGTAAATAATGCCCATGCTCATCTAGTAGATGATTTCGTATTGGTCTTAAATTAGCACGGTATGAGCTTTGAAGTCGGTTTTGGTTAGATATATTTATATCATCTACAAACTCAATCATTGGATTCTCATCAAGAAAAGATTCAATTTCTTCCAAATACTTTAATATATTGGCTTTATATTTCTGGCATTCAGCGCAATCATTAGAATGAATCTCTACTTTCCTAGCTACGTCCAATATGATGTCAAGAGATAATGAGTACCTCAATGCGTTATCAAATAACCTTCGTTCTGAAATTCTTAGGAACTTTTCTTCGATGGTAACCAACCAGAGTGTTTTTTCCATAAATGCAACTATGATATCAATGTCAAGATGGATATGCAATGGCAAATATTACAAATTTGGTCATTAACCTTATAACGCAAGTGAATGAATCAAGCTGTATGTTTTATGTGAAATAGTTTGGTTAATCCAAGTTGAATTATTCTTGCTTTAAATAATTTAGCTTATGGCTTAGAAAAGCCCTTATTTCAGGAAAGTTTGAATAATATTTCGATGAAACCTGCTTTACTACTTTTCCATCTTTTTTAAGATATAATATGTCAAAAACACCATCTCTTGGCTTGGCTAGGCAGGCATTGAAACCATCTAAATCACTAAATGAATACTTGACGTGAGTTCTCAGTAAAAAATGTCTGAAAGAAATACTATCATCAGATATAAAGATGATATTTAAGTTTTTTAACATTTGAAAACTAACAACAACATTTGCTACCAACATCACCATCATATAAAACTCTTGTGGTACGCCTCCCATGCTCTCAGGAGTTGGGTTTTCAATAAAAATTCCAACAATTACCACCAAAGAGCCTATAAATAAAAGTGGCATTGCACCTGCATCTCCTAATAATTTAAACCTTGATCTCATTTAGCTTTGCTTTATCTTTTAACAGCCTTCCTGGCGCTCATTTTAATGCGTGTCTTTTTTTCTACGGGTGTTTGTAACGTGGTTCCAAAGTAAACAACCCAATGGTTATAAATCTTAAAATCGCTTTTGAGAGGAAGAACTGGGTACTTTCTTAGCCAAACTCAGACAGTATGTAGATAAAGGCATAACCATCTACACAAGTAAATATAAATGCTACTACTCCTAAAAAGATTTTCTTACGCTTAGTATGGTAATGATACTTTTCAATAATCTTTTTATATCTATTACTTTTTACAAAGTATTTTTCGTGTAAAAAACCGCTTAATATTGCTGATGCCAATAAGCCTATTATAAAGTGAAAAAGGTAAAGCTTCAAAATAGGTTCAAGCAAACCAGTAGCCATGAGCATCATCAATAATAAAGATTGAGTCACACCCACCAGGTTTATAGAAAGAATTGTTGAAGCCAGGAACTCCTGTTTCTCCCCTAACATGCTATCTTTACCTGCCATACAATGACAACAAAAAAACAAGTAATCATATACTGCTTTCATTTTCAACACTATTACCCTCTGTGGGATAACTATTTAAAAGAGCTGGATTAATCAGTCTCCCTTACCACCCTAAAACCAAGAACTGGCTCGGTCTCATATGTAAATGCTTGCATTCTATAAAAAACAGAACAAACTCTTGGGGCATCCCTCCAAGAGCCTCCACGAACAACTTTAAGCGCTCCAAACCTCTTATCAACCACCTTATTCACAGGGTTTCGTTTTGCGCTTCTTTCATAATAATCATCATCGAACCAATCTTGACACCATTCACCTACATTTCCACTCATATCATGAATGCCCAGCTCATTACCTTTTTTTAACCCTACTTCGCTTTGCTGGTCATTATCCCCTCCTACGTATACAGCCGTTTTATCATACCAGGAGACTTCATCTGCATTGTTGCTACCCGCAAACAAGTAACCTCGGCTTTTGGCCCCGCCCCGGGCTGCATATTCCCATTCCGCTTCGGTAGGCAAGCGATATTTCTTTTTTGTTGTTTTGCTTAGCCAGGCACAATAAGCTTTTGCTCCATCAAATGAAACTCTAGTAACTGGATACCTTTCTGCACCCTTTATTACATAAAAACGCTTATTTGAGTATTTAATGCTTGAATGCTTATGTTTGATATTGATGAGACTATCTAAAAACCAAGTGCATTCTCCGTTATTAAGAAAAAGGACAAAATCTTGGTTAGTAATTTCAAATTTACTGATATAATAGTTGTCAAGTAAAACTTTGTGGGTAGGCTTGGCATCGGGCGCAAAGCGTGGACTTCCCATGTTAAATGCCCCTCCCTTTACAAAAATCATTTCTGGAGTACGAAAATCACTTTTCTGAGCGTAGACAAAACCTGTGGTTCCCAAAAATACCAAAAGCATTGAACACACTATTTGAAAAAATAAGATCAGGTATTTTTTTGTAGCCATCTAATTATAAATATTTTAATTTTTATTAATGCAAAGTTTAGGTTTATAATAACCAAGGTAGATTGGGCGTGGAGACGCTACCCGATGTGAGGAAGAATACCATAAATTGGTCGTCACGACAATCATAACCATTAGAAGAAGTAAACCAAAAGCGTAATGAAATAACGCCTGTCGCAACTTATTCTTAGAGAGGAATAGTTCTACTGCTTCCTTTTGCGGTTTCGTCATCTCACCGAAAATTAAAAATATTCAGGTAGAAAAAAATGAAAACGAAGTAAATCTTCGCTTGATTTACCACAAATTGAAGGCCAGTGGCACCAAGAGTGGTGTCAGAGTCAGAAATAAGGGAGACTAAAATATCACCCTAACGCTGTCATTAAAATGCCCCTTTTGCCTGAGTTTTCATCGTTTGCAATAACTCTTTGATTCGCTGCATTTCTTGTTTAATAATATGTGCCTCTTTGAATGTGGGTTTAAGCACTTCATCTATAGCGGTGTTGCCCAGCTTATATTGGGCATTGTGCGCGTCTTCGAGCTGTTGCCAATAAAAGTCTAGCTTATTGTAGGCTTTTTCTTTGCCTGGCAGGTTTTTTTTTGCTTCCAATATAGCGTCAAAGTCGTGGTTGAGGTGCGAACAAATTTCCTGTAAAACAGATCGTAATGTGGTGAGTTGCTTCCCTTTGAGGTAGTTGCCCAAATTTGTGATAGATGATACAATGGAATGATTTAGGGCAACCAGGTCATAAAACAAGTCGTACCTGCCTCGCTTAGACTTGGGGTCTTGAGTATAGCGCTGGAGGTTTGCATTCAAGACACTGCTTGCTATATAGGCCGATTTTCGCTTTAAGCGATAACTTGTATCGCTGGGCTTGTCTGAAAAGTGAGAAAATAATATTTCTTTTAAAAAAGATTGATTGGCCTTGGCTGCATTTGTTATATTTCTCTCAAAAGATTGGCACTCCCAGAAGGGCAACACAAAATAAGCCACCGCAATTGAAATAAGCGCACCAATGACGGTGTCTATAAAACGGAAAGCGATGATGGTATGCAGATGACTATCCAGCAAGGCAAATGAAAAAATAATACACAAGGTAATTGCCAGGGAGGCCAGGGTATAATTGCGCACCAAAAGCGAAAAGGAAAACAACATACCAAGCGCAGCCAATGCCACAAAAAATACAATGGAAGTGGATACCTGGAGTAATAATAAGGCTAAAGCTGCCCCTATTGCCGTACCCACTACACGCTTGAGAGCCCTTTGCATAGTGACACCATAACTTAGCCGAAGGATGAGCAAGGTGGTAAGCATAATCCAATAAGCTTTTTCTATGTCCAACAGAGCGCCTAGCAGATAAGCCAGGACAAAGCCAAAAGCCATCCGAACGGCTTGCCTAAACACGGGCGAGTTTATATTTACGTGGGGCATCAACTGACGTAAATGGTAGGATTCTTTTTTATAAAACAACCCTTGTTGGTTTTCTGAGAGGGCAAGCTCTTTTATAGATTCAGGGGCATTTATATACGCTACAATGCCCGTAAGATGCTTTATTTGTAGCTTATAATGATCAAGCAAGTGGTGCATTGTTAAAACGCCTTCCCGCGCTTGTGGCAGGTCTACAGTTTTAAAAAAACGTTGTATGGTTTCTTCTACTTCATCAAAATCAATTTGAATTTTACTAATGTGAGAAACATTGGCGCTTCTTAGCTCTTTGGTGATGAGGAACAACTGATGATATATTTGCTCTGCTATATTGATAAAGGGGGCAAGCGTGGCTTCATCGGTAGTGGGTAGTGCCTTTATTTTGGCCAGATTTAACGGGGTGGCTACGGCCAATTCCATAAAATCGATCAATTGTTTTAAAAGAAACATTTGTCGATTTCTTTTACTTGAAGGCTTGGTAATGGTACGATCTGATAATATCAATACCCCCAGGTTTCCTTGTTTTTCAATAATGTTGATTTGTAAACCCAGCAGGTTTTGGTTGACCTCCTCCTTGGCGTCGCTTCGTTTTGCCGCGATTATGCCCTGCTTTAGATAACCGGCAGTAAGCTTTGCCAATTCGCCTAGCTGTTCGTTAATTTGTCGGTTTTTTGTCAGCAAATGGTATATCCAAGACGCTGTTGTGTAAAATATTCCACCACAAAAAATAGTCAGCGCATACACCAACAATTCTTTGCCTTGGTGGTCTCCCACAAAACCCAAAGAAATGGCAAGGGCACCCACAAAGGCAAATATTTCTGCCCGATTTCCGAATGCCGAAAGCATATACAAAACAAAGGTGGAAAGTGGGATGAATACCAGCATGAGCACCAACGAAAACTGTAATAGGTTGATGACAGTGATAAGCAAGGCACTTAAAATTGTACTAAGCACCATGGCCCAGCTTCGGTTGGTGGCCTTGCCTGGCATATCGTTAAACGATGTCAATAAAATACCAATGCAATTGCCTAATATATAATGTTGATATTCTGCCATGTAGAGTAGGCAACTAGTGGCCAACATTAAGAAAGTCATGGCTAAAGACCGCAAAAAATCGTGGCTTCTAAAGTACCGTGATATGGAGTTGATCTTGTAAGAATTAAAATCGTTTAGAGGGTTTCGCATGGGTGTTTATAAGTACTTATTTTTAAATATGTAGCGCTTTGCACAATAATAGAGGAAAGACAAAAGCCCAACGCTTCTCATATTTGCAAATATAACAATTAATTAGAAATAAGCGCTGTCTTTACCCATCAATAAGTTTTCAATGCATTGAAAAAATCAAGCTTTTCTTATCTTTATCAAACCAGCATAATTTTTAGGTGTTTTGGTCAAACAAATCACCTCTTTAGCTGCTTCCAGTGGCTGAGGTCTTGCTTAAAGCTTGTAGCACCTTTGAACATGTCTGTCATGTCTGTTACTTTATTTACATCCCATTGATCCAGTGGTTGGTTAAAAGAGGTCGCACCAGAAAACATTCCTCTCATACTGGTTACCTGGCTGGTGTTCCAGCCATTTAGCGGTTGGTTAAAAGAGGTCGCACCAGAAAACATCCCTGACATATTGGTTACTTGACTGGTATTCCATTGATCAAGCGGTTGGTTAAAAGATCGTGCATCAATAAATACCCCTCTCATATTCGTCACCTTACTGGTATTCCATTGATCAAGCGGCTGGTTAAAAGAGGTGGCACCAGAAAACATCCCTGACATACTCGTTACTTTACTAATGCTCCAGCTTCCAACGGGTTGGTTAAAAGAGGTGGCACCAGAAAACATCTCTGACATACTCGTTACTTTACTAGTGCTCCAGCTTCCAATGGGTTGGTTAAAAAATTTTGCCCTAGCAAACATCCAAGTCATATCTGTTACTTGACTGGTGTTCCATTGATCAAGCGGTTGGTTAAAAGATCGTGCACCAGAAAACATTCCTCTCATATCCGTTGCTTTACTAGTGCTCCAGCTTCCAATGGGTTGGTTAAAAAATTTTGCCCTAGCAAACACCCAAGCCATATCTGTTACTTGACTGGTGTTCCATTGATCAAGCGGTTGGTTAAAAGAAGTTGCTGTGTGAAACAGGGACTTCATACCTGTTACCTGGCTAGTATTCCAGTCATTCAATGGTTGGTTAAAAGAGGAGGCTAGACAAAACATCCCTGTGATGTTGGTTACTTGGCTGGTATTCCACTGATCAAGTGGTTGATTAAAGGAGGTGGCACCAGAAAACATCCAGGCCATATTCGTTACTTGGCTGGTATTCCACTGATCAAGTGGTTGATTAAAGGAGGTGGCATAAACGAACATTGCATTCAGACTAGTTACCTTACTCACATCCCAATGCCCAATTTTTCCATTAAACCAGGTACAATGGGCAAACATCCTAGTCAACGATTTTACCCGGCTTAGGTCGGGAGCATCGGTAGCTACGCAATTCATATGCCTACAGTCCTCAAATGCGCTTTCCATCGAGGTCCAGGCAATGTTGCCCCATTGTGTGATGGCAAGTAGCTTGAGTTGATCGCCTTGATGGGAAAAGCGAATGTATTGCAAGCCTCCTGTAATGCTCACTTGGTATTTGCCCGCCTTGGGCAAGGTAAGCGTGGTGGTATCTTTGCCTATTGCCTTGCCTTGGTTTTGGGGATGCCCCACTTCTTGCCACACTATTTGGTAGTTGCCCTTGGCGGGGATGGTGATTTGATTAGGTTGAGAAATGCCTTGGTTGTCAGTTTGCCAAATAGTAATGAATTGTGCCTGAGCCATAACACTGACAAGCAGTAGGCTCAACAATAGAAAGGTAGTTTTTGGTAGATTTTGCATGTTATTCATGAGGCGCTTGAAAATAAAAGTAATGATTAAAAACCTGGGGCAACTTCATCTGCCTTTGGGCGAAAAAGCCAAGCTTTTCTCAACCTTGATTCCACCATTTCCAACGGTTGAGGTTTTGTTTGAAGCAGACAGCACATTTGAACAAGTCGTCTGTTGCTTTATTTACATTCTATTCGCCCTTGTCGCTTGAAGCTTCGCCCTTGTAGAGACTATCAAATATAAGGGCTTTTTCGGGATAATAGGGAGGGAAAGGCAAAAGCTTAAATTTTCTCCTATTTGCAAATATAATGATTTATCAAAAATGAGCATTGCCTTTACCCTTTAATGAGTTTTTAAGATTTGAAAAAAAACAAGTTTTAATCTTCACTCGTATTTTCCCAGAGGCTATAGTTTTCCAGGAAGCCGGTAGCGCCTTTGAACATACCCAACCTCTTTGTTACTTTGCTTACATTCCATTGATCAAGTGTATGGGTAAAAAATGTTGCCCCTGCAAACATATAGCTCATATTCGTTACTTGGCTAGTATCCCAGCCATTCAGTGGTTGGTTAAAAAATAACGCCCAATAAAACATGTGGCTCATATTCGTTACTTGGCTGGTGTTCCAGTTATTCAATGGTTGGTCAAACGCCGCTGCCCTATCAAACATGTGGCTCATATTCTTTACCCGGCTGGTGTTCCAGTTGTTCAATGGTTGATTAAAAGCGACTGAGCAATAAAACATGTGGCTCATATCTGTTACCCGACTGGTGTTCCAGTTATTCAATGGTTGGTTAAAAGTCACTGCTCCAAAAAACATTGCTCCCATGTTTGTTACCCGGCTGGTATTCCAGCTACCCAACGGTTGGTTGAAAACCTTTGCCCAATGAAACATTCCACCCATATTTGTTACCTGGCTGGTGTTCCAGCCCTCAAGTGGTTGATTAAAAGCCACTGCCGCAGAAAACATCGCTCCCATATTTGTTACCTGGCTGGTGTTCCAGCCCTCAAGTGGTTGATTGAAAGCCGCTGCCGCAGAAAACATTCTACTCATGTTTGTTACCCGGCTGATATTCCACCGACCAAGCGGTTGGTTGAAAGCCACTGCCGCCAAAAACATTGCTCCCATATTCGTTACTTGACCAGTATTCCATTGGTCAAGCGGTTGATTGAACGCTCTTGCATACTCAAACATATTTGCCATATCAGTTACCTGGCTGGTGTTCCAGTGCCCAATTTTTCCATTAAACCGGGTACAATAGGCAAACATGCTTGCCAACGACTTTACCCGACTCAGGTCGGGGGCATCGGTGGCAGGGCAACCCATATTATTACAGCCCTTGAAGGCGCTCTCCATAGACTTCCAGGCAATGTCGCCCCACTGCTCTATGCTGAGTAGCTTAAGTTTATCGCCTTGGTTGGCAAAGCGAATTTGTTGTAAGCCTCCTGTAATGCTCACTTTGTATTTACCTGCCTTGGGTAAGGTGAGCGTGGTGGCATCTTTGCCCGTGGTTTTGCCTTGGTTTTGAGGCTTGCCTACCTCCTGCCAGGCGATTTGGTAATGCCCCCTGGCAGGAATGGTAATTTGGTTAGGTTGAGAAATGCCTTGGTTGTCGGTTTGCCAAATAGTGACAAACTGCGCTTGGCCTATAACACTGGCAAGCAGCAAGGGCAAAAGTAGAAGGGTGATTTTTTGTAGATTTTTCATGTCGTTTATTACAAGTTTTTAAAAAAAAATTATACAAAAGACATAGCGATTGAAAGGCTGTTTGTAAATTTTTATTAATGTAGTAGCAAGCATTAAAAACAGATGCATATCAATGTTATTGGGCATAATTCATGACAAACTAATGAAGCATGGCCATTGGCTGTATTTGGTCTTGTTCGCGGCTGATAACACCTTTGAGCATAAAGCACATATTTACTACCTTTACTTAACATTTTGCCAATGAATTGGCTGAAAGTTGTAGCATACAAATATATAACAAAATTTGTGTAACATCTACCCATGCCAGAAAGTAAGCAAAGAACACTTTGTGTAAGCCACCCCCAAAAGCATTGATGAATACAAGTCTTCGCGCTTATTTATGAATGCAAAGCCAGGCAATAGCTAAAGCTTGTTCAGCCATTTGGCCAGAAGCCTCCAGACTCCTTTTTATCTATAAGTTTTAAGTGCCCTTGCAGAACACATAAAACAACGTGGGGGAAATAGTTTGGAGGTAATTATTAGTTTTATAATAAAACATTATGATAAGTAATATATTAGCATTACTTAGACACTTCTTAGAAAATGCCCGACAAAACTATGCCCCAGGCAAGACACAAGGTAGATAAAGCACATAAGTCTACTTTATACATCCACAACCCTGTATGTTTTATTGTCTCAATTAGATAAGTTGGTCCCATACCTTATTTTTGATCAACCGCCTGACTGACAGCTATATAAAAAAACCAATAGTCAGCTCCCTTTGATCAACAACCAATCACTTTTATGAAAATATGGCATGAATTATTCCGGTAAATTTATTGAGCTTTTGAGATCGTCTGACGCGTTAAATGTGAGGCTTGCCCTGGAAATTGCCAAGGGGGCAAAAGACGATGAGTACGCGCAAATTGTCGCTGATTATTTAGCGTTATACAACTTCTTTTTTGGCACAAATATCCACCATATAGAAGCAAAACATATTGTAGATTTGAACCAGCCCAGCCTTAATTTAAGTTATAGGCGAATTAGTAATATCCCTGCCCAAATAAAATACCTGGAGGCATTGGTACTGCTAGACCTGGACGGAAATAATCTTGAAGCATTGCCACAAGAGTTGGGCAATTGCTATAGCCTGCGCAAACTATGGGCAAATAAAAACCAGTTAAACACTATTCCAGAAGGCATAGGCGACCTTACAGCACTGGAGGAGCTGTGGTTGTGGCACAATTTGCTGGCAGAGCTACCCAAAGAAATTGCCAACTTACAAAACCTGCGCTTGCTCAACCTCGAGAATAACTTGTTACTTGCTTTGCCCGCAAGCCTGGGGCAATTAGGTAAACTACAAAAGTTGAGTTTGGGCTACAATTACTTGACATGCTTGCCTCAGGAAGTGGGCAATATCACAAGCTTGAAGCAAATAAACCTAAGTTATAACCAACTAGTGCACTTGCCCAAAGAAATCGGCTTGTTACAAAACTTAGAAGGGCTTTTTCTCTCCCATAATCGCCTTACCACTTTGCCCAAAGAAATAAGAGCGCTTAAAAAACTCAAGCACTTAAATTTAACTGGCAATGCAGTCCCCAGGCAAGAGCAACGTAAAATAGCCCAATGGTTGCCCAATTGCTACATTACCTTCTGATGGTACTTGATTTCTTGTGAGCATCTACTCTAAATACCAGGAAAACCAACAAGCATGGTTTTATTAGCCATAAGTTTGAATATCAGATATAGACAATTTGTTGGAAAACGAAAGACTGCTCTATCATGTGGGGCAGTCTTTTTTACCCAAGCAGTTGACTAAGCAATGTTTCAATGCCTTGTTAATCAAAATCACTAAAATACATAAAACCTTTAGGCAATAGGTGGTCTTGCGTAATAAAACTCCTAAACATGTGCAAAGCAGATCACTTCTATTGCCTTTTTTATGGTTTACACAACACCTGCCTGTTTCTGTCTTCCTTTTGCCCCACTTGTGTCCGCTTCCTGTCTACAAATATTTTGCATCAACCACTAAATTAATTCTACATTTACTCAACAAGTATAATTCAATAAACCATCTCGCCGTTCAATCACATCTTAGTAGATGTGGTTTTACGGCTTTTTTTCCAGGCATCAAACAAGTGAATTCGGGTAAAATCGATGCTATATTGAATTTTTATGCGTTGCGCTACCCAAATAAACTATTTTAAGATAAGCAATATGTTAGCGAAGCACCCAGGCTTTGGCTTTAGTCATTGAGGTGCCATTCGTGAGATAGATCGATTGCTTTTACTCTCTTTGAACATTGTTTGAAGAGAGTTTTATTCTTTGTTGGATGCTGCGAGGGTCAAGCCCCCTCCAAAAACAATGAGTTGAACCAACCAACTTGAAAGCTGGGCTTGCCTTATCACTGATTGACTTGGTTGTACTGGAAAATCTTGAATTGTTCATTCAATGATCACCTAATTGTAAAATACACTATAGATAACGCTGAAACCATGAGTAAAAAAGTAAGAATTTTATCGCTTGACGGAGGGGGAACCCGAGGGGTGATTCCGGCGACCATATTGGTATACGTTGAGGAGCAATTAAAGAAAAAAAGTGGCAACCCCAATACCAAATTGGCAGATTACTTTGATTTTGTCGCAGGTACCAGCACTGGAGGCATGCTTGCTTGTTTTTATTTAGCACCTGGGTTTTCTGATGATCAAGACAAAACATCTACTGCCAAGTTTGAAGCAACCCAAGCGCTTGATTTTTATGTACAAAGAGGTAATGACATTTTCAATAAATCGCGAAAAAACAATTGGCTTGGATTACGATCTTTGATAGACGCAACAAAATTTAGCCCCATAATGCTTGACAATGTATTGCTAGAGGTGTTTGGTAATACCAGGATGACTGAGTTAATTCGTCCTTGCCTGGTGACCACCTATAATATGAAAACAACCTCTCCTTTTTTCTTTAATAGCCACGAAGATACAGATAAACAGCGAGATTTTTATGTACGAGATGTAGCAAGGTCCACTTCGGCTGCTCCTACCTATTTTCCACCTGCCCAGATCAATAACCTAATTACTGGCGAAGAAATGTTTAACATAGACGGAGGGTTATTTGCCCACGACCCAACTATGATGGCTTATGTAGAGTGTCGCAAGACAAAATTCCCACAAAAGGAGCACCCCACAGCCAAAGATATGCTTATTCTTTCGCTGGGAACTGGAGCAAGCGATATCCAGCTAAATCAACTGGATAAAAGCAATAAGTGGTGGTTGGGTAAGTGGGCAACCTATTTGCCACAAATTGTAATAGATGGTGCTTTTGATACCATTACTACCCAAATGCGTTGGTTATTTGATACCCTTGAGGGTGATCAAAAAAATTACCTGAGGGTGGATGTACCTGAAGAAAACCCAGGCAGTTTTTCTCCTGACTTGGCAGATGCTTCTCCCGAAAATATCAACAAATTGCAAGAAGTGGCACAAGCTACTTTGGAACATCATCGTAACTCATTGGATGAGTTCATTAATCACCTCATGGCTTAACACATCAATGATTATTCTTCATCGGCTTGCTAATGGTAAGCAGGCTGGTGGGTTTTTATGATTTTTGGATGGCAACAAATGATCACTTGACGTTGCCATATCTGTGTCGTCTTTGGGGGCTGGCACTAACAAATAACACTTAGCGTATAAATTTTCATCAAAGTAAATAATGCCCTCCTTGTGACATACCCTGCTTCATAGTCAATACTAATTGGTCAATGGTTTTTAGTCAAATGACTTATAATCACGGTACGATTCTAATTGTTCTTTCAGGGCATTGACAAGCTCTGCACCCAAAGCCTGCCCCAACCAACCAGCATACCACTCTTGTTTGAAACTATGGGGTTGTCTCCACGGGGCTGCCTCACTTATGGGTTTCTCTTGTGTTCGAAGACAAACGTCAAAGCCAAGGGTAGCAATTGTTGAACTATGAGATTGATTGGTTAAAGAAAATGATGCCTCCTGTCTGCGGTCTACAATGAGACTGGTCGGAAAAGTAACTTTACGATTAAACCTCCTGCCTAAAGCCTGATTGTACCCTATCACTTCCAAGGTTAGACATTCCGAATGAGCATAGGAGTCTTGTTTGATACTCAATTCTTTTGTAAGCAACCTGGGGGTGACTTGATCGTTCGCAGGAATGACTTTAAACTTTTTGGAAACCCTCCCCTGGCTCAGCTCCACTTCCAGAACATCCAGTTTTTTTGCAAACCAATCTCGTCTGAGAACCAAATCCTGGAATGAAAATACAATAAAACAATCGTTGGCTAAAAGCACCCCATTATTCAGTCGTTTGCTCCCCAACACTACAGCCCACCACAATTCAGTGTAATAATTGACAAGTATTAAATCTAAAAGTTTGGCCACACAATCATTTTGTTTGTCCCCTCTAAAATATTCATCTAGTTTGCTAACATCAGAGGCTCCAGCAGTTTTTGGTACATCAAAACAAAGCCTCACTGAGGTCTTTTGTAGCAATGGCAAAAAGTTAGCTTTTACTACCTTTTCCAGGAAATTTTTCAAAGCCTCCTTGTTTAAACCCACGCTATTTACCCACGTCATCATCTCCTGACAAAGGTTTTCTAAACACAAGACCATCAATGGATCATCAAAAAATGTATCAGGGTTGTTGAGGTATACTTGTTGATTATTTTTTTCTAAAAAAGAAAACTCAGGTAGTTCCTCTTTTCTTTTGGTAGCACCAAACTGCTTCCCAAAAGCTTCGACAAAATCTTTAGAATATTTTCGAAAAACCACTCCTCCGCATTGCATCACAGGATATTGTAAATGAAGCCCACCAAAAGCTTCATTTACCAGGTCGGTCCAATCAATGGTATTTGGCTGCATCCATTCATAGTAATACCTCCAGTAGTCTCCAAACTCCCACGCAACTCCTGGCATCTTAAGCCCCATGTCTTGCAGTGTTTGCATTACTTGCGTTATTTCATCTGCTGTAGCACCTAACAAATGTAGTTTGATGCAATGATGAAACATCTCCCAACCTGCATTGCTCCATTGTCCTTCTGCTACTGCATTATTTTTAGCCGCAATCCAATTTTTATCCACCAGGTAGGCAATGTATAACAAGCGAGCTTCTTCAAAGTTGGGCAAACAAGCCAATGCTCTGCCTATTTCTGGGCACGCTTGTGGCAGTACATACGCATACCAGACAAATGCCTTGGATCGGAACTCGGCACTGTATGAGTCTACCTGGGCGTTTATCTTGTCGATGTTCATGCCTAGTGGTGCTACCTCATAATAAATTGCCTGACAGAGTAATGACGCTGACCATTTTTGCCACCAATAAGCACTTACACCTGAAATCCCTGTCACTACAGTGGCCGATTTCTTCCTCTTAGGCAAAGTTGCTGAAAAAAAAACCTGCTGATAGGAATGTCTGCAATACAAGAAACCATCAGGTAACCCAGGCAATGCTAATTTTAATTCTTCCAATAAAGCCTCCCTTGCTGCTTTGCCTGCCAGGTTGCTTGTTTTGTCTGGCACCTCTTTAATCAACCTAAACAACGTCGTATATTTCATAATTTAAGAGCCTCAAATCATTTGAAAGCACAGAACACCAGGCATTTGAGAACCCCTCAAGTCAGTAAGTTTCTGTGTTTGAGTGTAGCAACAAGTCCTTGAATAATATTGTTGCTACAACCAAAGTTTAAACCACTCATAGTTAAACACTTACATTCAACAATTAGTGATTATGGCTAATATATGTATGAATTTAATCAACGTTTGTCGGTTTAAATAAAAGCATGGAGGACGAATAATAGACCATAACAAAGAAGTTGCTTAATAGGGCGCTTCACCCACCAAATGTCTACTTTTTGTCAGGTATGATTTAAATCTTTATGCCCCAAAGCAGGTACATAAAATCAGAAGATGATAAGGAACGCTTTTTCTAAACGCAAAGGTAAAGGTGATACTACATGAAATGGGAGGCGTTACTTAAGAGTTGTCCAAAGTTGTACACTAAGCAATTGACTATCAATGATAAAGCACTTTTTTTGGGCAATAATACTATCCGTTTTGAGTACCCATAGCATTGCTCAGGCCACCCATCAGCCTCCTGTGGTTTACCTCCCATCAGGCAGCGATCGGCTTGCCCTCACTAAAGATCAGATTCATTGGCTTGAGGATAAAAATAATCGGCTTAGCCTCAAAGATGTGCTGCTGCCCCAATATCAAAACAAATTCAAGTCTCCACCCACGCTCAATTTTGGCTTTTCATCCAGCACCCACTGGTTTAAAGTATGCATTGGTAGCCATGACAGCCGTCCCCAAAAATTAATTTTGGAGGTCACCAGCTTTATTCGGGAAGTTACTTTTTTTTATGTTAATAAAAAGCAATCCCAACCACGTTGGAAAGCAAAAAAAATGGGCTTGTTTAACGGCAGTTTCCACCAAAGAAAGATTTATTACCCTTATCCTGTGCTCACTCTTGTAGCTAGTCAAAAACACGCCTGCCTGTATGTTCGCCTCAAGTCTACATCGGTCCAGTTTCCGGTCAAAATTTATACGGCTCATTCTTTTCAAAACCATACTGTGATACAAGGAATGATCAACGCCTTTATTTATGGCATGCTGGCAGTAATGATTGTCTACAACCTGTTTCTGTTTTTTGTGCTGGGCGAGCTGGTGCTCTTGCTGTATGTAGTGCTGGAAATATTTAGCACATTATTGCTTCTGGTGGCCAGCGGGCATTACTTATATGTATTGCCCTATGCCACCTACTGGAAACTTTACAATGACTCCTTGTTTGCTTTGGTATTGGTGCTGAGCTTTCTGTTTGCTATTTTATTTTTAGAAACACGCCGTCACTCCAGGTGGATTCATAGAATAGCGGTGTTTATGACCATCGCCTGCTCAGTATTATTTATACTAAGCCTGCAATATACTGTATTTAGCATTGTATTTCCTGTGGCACTCCTCAGCACGCTTGTGGGCATATTACTGCCAGGCTATTTGTACCTAAAGGGGGTGGTGGTAGCTCGGTATTACCTCGTTGCCTGGGCGTTCTCTATAGCAGGTACCCTGGTAAACATATTGTATGTTACAGGTATTACTTCTCCTAACTTATTGGTGCACCTTGCTCCACAAGCAGGAGTAGCACTGGAGGCCGTATTTTTTTCTTTCGCCATTGGAGATAAAATAAACCTGATCAAACGTGAAAAATACCTTACTCAAAAGCAACTGCTGAAAAAAATTAAAGAAAATGAACTCCTTATTGCCACCCAAAACGAAGCGCTGGAAAAAAAAGTAACTGAACGCACCAAAGCGCTCAAAGAATCGAATGAAGAAATTATGACCCAAAATGAAGCGCTTTTGCAAGCAAAAGAAGAGCTGGAGACACAGCAAGAAGTAATTGAGCAACAAAACCAAGACCTGCGGATTAGCAAAAAACACATCGACCAAAGTATTCGGGCTGCACGCAACATACAACAAGCCATTTTGCCCTCTGAAAAAAAAATGAAGGATATCCTTGGCAACCACTTTGTGTTATACCTTCCCAAGGATATAGTCAGTGGTGATTTTTATTGGATAGAGACCATCAATAACAAAATTTTTATGGCAGTGGCAGACTGTACTGGGCATGGGGTGCCTGGAGCATTTATGAGCATGATTAGCAATACCTTGCTTGATCACATCATCAAAGTGAGGCAAATTTACAATCCGGCGCGCATCCTGGAGCTCCTGCATCGGGCAATAGAACACGCCCTGGATCAGAAAACATCCAATGACCGGAATGGCATGGACATCGCCTTATGCCTGATCGAAAAAAATAGCAAAAAAATCATTTTTGCTGGCGCCAAACGCCCTATTTACTATGTTAGCAAGCATAGCCCACAGCAATTACAAGTACTAAAGGGAACACCCAAATCTATTGGAGGAATCCAACGCAGCGACATTTCCTTTGCCAATCAATGCCTCGACTTGGGGGCTGGTGGAACCATTTACCTTTGTAGTGATGGCTACATAGACCAAAATAACTCGCTCCGTAAAAAAATAGGCTCACTTCGCTTTCAACAACTCTTATTGGATGCTCAAACACGAGGTTTGCCCACTCAAGGGCACTTCTTGCAACAAAAGCTGGAGGAGCATACGCAAGGTGAAAAGCAACGAGACGATATTTTGGTGGTAGGCATACAAATCTAAGGTTTTTAGAACCCAAGAGCGCTGCCTTGCCAGAAGCAAGCCTCTAAATATATATTAAGTAGCAGCAAGCAATCAGCTATAAGCGATGCATTGCGAAACAATAGAGCAATATAACCATCAAAATAGAGGTGCTTAGAAAGGTTTGCCTAACTCCAGTTATTTAGCTACACCGATCCCATCGCTGTTAGACGCTATTCATAGATGGTCAACCAAACTTCATTATACATTTATTTACAACTTTGATGAATGGTTACAAAGGCCAGGTAAACCGCCATAATACCTGAAGTCTCACCTATGCCCACCTGAAGTCTTGGGGCAATTGATGCTATGCATAACCTTAACTCTTATATTTGAACAAATGGTACAAAAACATTGGCTTGGCAAAGGGCTTCTTTTGCACTTGAGAGGTTCTGCCAAGCCAAATGTTATTTGAGTGGTATCCAAATAATTTTTGCATTTCTGCCATACCCTCTACTCTACCCTACTATTTTTCACCCTGATTTATGTCTCCACAACCGAGTTTACGAGTCCTTAGATGCCGATAAATATCGGTGCTCAGCAAAGCTAAATCAAACCATCCACAAGCCTAAAAAACGACTTATTTTAGAGTTTCGATCGCCCCCGAATGGCGGGATTTATCAATTGGTGAAAACACACAACCGAGGCGAGGACGGTACTTTTTTAAAAAAAGCTGGGTAGAGTACACACCCTCCTGCAAAGTTTAACAACTTCCACCCAGCAGTTTCATAAATATTTTAAAAATCAATTCATTGTTGCTTGCCCCTCATTTGAGCAGGGCAGGTCTATCAGCCCAAAAACTGGCAAGTGATTGACACAGCATAATAAACCACATCTGCCCTTTGTTTCCTGCTGAAAATGAAAGAACTATGTGTTTGTTAGCGACCTATAGAACAGGGTACACCTGGCACCTTGTCGGAGCCTTTAACTATGCTTCTTGTAAGTTACTGAAAATCAGTGCAATACAAAAGTTTAGTTACTTATGAACCGAATCTACAGCTTGCTTTGATGAGCTCAACGGAGTTAAACAGAGTTTGCCTAGTGGAGGCTACGCCGACATCCCGCTTGCGGGGTACCGATATTCATCGGCATCTAGGGACTTGCCCCTGTCGGGGCTTTTCACTTTTACTTGGCTATTGATTGTTTGGCGGTATTCATTGATTTTACCCAACTCATGCAGCTATTTTTTAGAGTGATCTTTGCCTTGGTGATTGTAAAAAATAAACTCTCCTCCGGCATCGCCTACCCCCTGTAGAGGCCTGCCTACGGGCACTTGTTTGGTATTGTTGGCTACAGCTACCTTTACTGCCTGAATAAGCTGCGACACAGGAAACTTGTCTTGTACGCTTCCTCTTAGGTAATTGAGTAAGTGCTTGGCAAAAGGGCTGTTTTCGCCTTTCTTACCATCCGAGACAAACTCCAGGCTGCCTGAGGCAAACCCCCAACGTGACTTGAGAGATTCTACTTTTTCTTCATACCCCCGGCGCCCTTTTACAAACAATGACCCGGAAAAACAGGCATCTACAATCAAAAAAACATGTTTAAACTTTAGTCTTTTAATGTATTTGGTGATGTCTGCATTGCGAATATAAGAGCTTTGGTAGCTGGTGCGACCATCTACTGGTACCCAAAAACCCTCATCATATTTTTTGTCATAGTGCCCATGCCCCGAATAGTAAATAATGAGGTTGTCACGGTTGTTGCCCAACTCACTCAATTGGTCAAAAGCTTTTTCAACTTTAATGGCCGTCACTTCTTCATTCATCAGTTCAAACACGTTCTCCTGTTGAAAGCCATATTTTTGCAGCAATACCTTTTTTACATCTTGTGCATCTTTTACTGGGTTGTTGAGTGGGCGCCAATACTTATATTTGTCGCAAGCCATTAACAGCAGGTAGTTTTTTGCCTGGGCATCAAAAGCAAAGTCTGTGGCATTGATATCATCTTTTCTCAAATAGCCCAAGTCAAGTGTAACTTTAGGGGTCAACACTTCAATGGTTTTTGGTTTTCTTTTTTTCTGGGCATTCGCTTTCTCTTCCAGCACAAGCATTGCCCCAAAAAAACATATCAAAAAAACACTTTTTTTTATCATAGTAATGTTGCCGAAATAATGTCAGCAAATTTAAGTAAATATTTTTTCGCTAGACAAGGCGAAAAATCGGCTAATAGCAGCGCTATTCGGCTATTTTTCAACGATGTATAGCGACTAAAATATACAGTTAAAATGGGGAAGTTATTTTGACTACATTACATAGTCATTCCTTATTAGTAGTAAGTAACAGCACACTTTTAGATGGTGATCACACCACTGCACCTCTTGCAAGGGTGCTCAACCACGGATAAAACTTCTTTTCTTCCATGCTTTATGTTTTCCGGGTTTGTACATGCTTATGTCCTTTTGGTCAAACTCACTCGGTCGTGGGCCTTCTTGTCTTTGCTCTTGTTTTGGGCTATGCCTTTGCTCTTTGCGCCTTCTGCGCCAGCTAAGCACCCAATACAATAACCTGATGTATACTCCCATGATTAAAATATTGAGGTGTACATGAAACAAGGCATAGGTGAGCACCGTCAGCAACATCAGAAACAAAGCAATGCTGATGTACTCGATGATAAGTTTGCCAAAGAACGTTTGACTAAACCTACGCCAGGTGTTGCTGGTTTTGAAAGGCAAACCATAAAAAG
Source organism: Microscilla marina ATCC 23134 (assembly GCF_000169175.1). Lineage (NCBI taxonomy): Bacteria > Pseudomonadati > Bacteroidota > Cytophagia > Cytophagales > Microscillaceae > Microscilla > Microscilla marina. The sequence goes on along the minus strand of NZ_AAWS01000041.1, from coordinate 62,662 downwards.
TAAGGTAAGACAATACAAAGTAGCCCAGCCAAATTAAAAGCACCAAAAACGGCGAAATGATTGATTGTCCTTTGACCAACCCCAGGTAAACATTCAGTAAAATAAGGGTTCCGGCGGTTTGCCCTACTACAGTACGATGCACATCAGCCCGGGTAAAATCTCCAATCATTACAATGGGGCGGTGTTTTTTCATAAAGTCAAAAATGTCTGCATCAAACTCATATACATCTATCAGTTCTCCCATTGTTTGTAGGGTGTAATATCCTCCATAAAAGCTGGTATCTCTGAGGTGGTGCTGCCTTACCCTAAAGTCAATAATCATTTTATTAAAAGAGGGACGACCATTGAGTGTATAGCCCAAGCCCTGAGAGGCCATTTTGCCTTGATGAATGTCTTCATACATTACCAAAGGCAAACTCTTGTTTTTTCCCTGATACAGCTTGAACTTTAGAAAAAGGCTCCCTTGCCTGGCACGGTATTCCACGGCGGCTTTTTTTCCCGGAAAAAGCCCTTGATTCAACGCTCCTTTACTATTGGTGCCTGCTGCACAAACCACCCTGGGCAAATTGGCAAAAGCCGCCCTCAGCAAGGAGTCCTTAAGGCGTCCGTTTTCACTTTCGTCTGCCTGGTCAAACACAATATCACAAACAATGTAGCGGTAGTAGTCAGGGTGCTGTTTAAAAAACTCAAGCACACGGGCAAGCGCTGCTCGATTGGTAATTAACTTCTTACCGTTTCCATCAAGTCGTGGAATCAAATCTAAGTCGTGGGCAACATTGATAAACATGAGCTCATGTCGCTGGGGGCGATCAGGCGCTATATTAAACAGCAAACGTTTGGCAATGGTAGATGCTCGAATGAGTAACCTTTCGTCTTCTGAGGTAGGACCAAAGTTGAGCCATACCCAAGTAAACAATACCATGACAGCGGCGTGCAACCAACTCCATAAAATGCCTTGAATATTTCTTTTCTTAGCCATTATTGTTTCCCTTAAAGTGCCATTGAATAAAAAACAGCGATGCTAGTCCAGGTTTAAATCTAGTTTCACAAAATAGATTGCCTTAAAGCTGTTACTAAAACTCTCCGTTTCGCCTATAAAAAAAAGCGTAGATTCACTGAGCAATAGCTGTCTTCCTTGTTCATCTTGGCTTCCTCCAAAAACACTGAGCATCTCTAATGAGATAGCCTCATTGGTCTGACCATATTTACATACCAAAACATCAGTACCGCTCAATGGGTTGCCGTGAGTACCCAGGGCAAATACATTTTGCCCTGACGCTACCACATCTACAAAAGTTTCCTCAGAGGCTTTTCTACTATAAGCCATGGGGTTGGTTAGCCAAACCGTAGCCAAACTGCCAACATTTACCCTGGCAATCATTGCCCGGCGGCTACTATCAATGGTTTGGTTGCCCGCCACTACCAAGTCCCCATTGGTCAGTTGTATAATTTTAAAAATCTCTCCATCAAAACCCAGGTCCTGCAGTTTCTCTTGGGTCAGCTCACTGTCAAGTTGCAACACAAAAGGATTCGAACTACTCAAGTTGGTTCCAGCAATGATGATCTTAGCGTTTTGGTCCCACAACATAGACGCTGGTACGTGGGTTTCGCCAAATGTTTTGCTTCTGATGAGTACCCCAGCCGATGAGTACTCATTGAGTTGAACCTGGGTTTGGTTGATGGAAGCCAATACCACTACGCTTGCCTGGCTGCCCTCTACAAAATCTTTATAAATTTCGTGGTCTACTGTTGCCAACTTATTGCGCCAAGCCTCCTTGCCGTCAGCATCCAGTTTTACAATAAAAGCATCGCTGGCACCCACCAGGTCAAAATAATGCCCTACTACCACAATGCTACCATCTGACAACTCTTTGACTGCCTCCACAAAAAGTTGCCCCCTGGCAATGTTGTTCAAGTCTGTTTCCCAAACACGTGTAGCACCATCAGGTGTCTTGATCACCTGTAGGTTGCCCAGGTTTTGCCGACCTGCCAACACAAGATTACCATCAGCCAGTTGAGTCATTCTAAAGCCATACTTATCTTCTGAATTTCCTTCTATCAAGACTGTATTTTGGGCTTGACCTGGAGCAGGCAGTACTACCACCTCTTTGACCATTGAGTCGCTGGTTGTTTTGTCTCGTTTGGTGCTCACCATGGTTACCGCATAGCGTCCGGTATCGCCAAAAACATGCTGAGGGTTGGCTTGGGTACTTTGGGTGCCGTCTTTAAAATCCCATAGAAACGATGCTGCCACTTGAGACCCATTCGTAAACTTTACCGTGTCGCCCACCTGTATGGTAGTGCGTGAAGGGATAAAGTCGGCGCTGAGGGGCACATACGCTTGTTCCTGAAAAAGGCAACTGGTAAACAAGCCCAACAAACTTCCATAAATCAGCAGTAACCCAGTGTTTTTGAGGCATTTATTTTGATAAAACATCATCGACATACTTAAAATCTCCACAAAATATTTAACTGAAATCCGCCCGAAAACCGAGCAATAGAAGGCACTATCTCAGCGGGCAATAGCCAGGCAGTTTTTTTGGCTTCTTCCTCTCGTTTTGGAAAATATTTTTTCAGGTTTTTTCGCCCTTTGAGGTACACCCCCAGCACATCACCCAACCACACAATGGCTGAGGCTCCTAACAAAACCTGTGATAAAATATTGTAAGACTGTGCGGTTTGAAATAAACGTTGGTGGGCGGTTTCGCTGTTGGGGTCGCTCAGGTCATAGCCTTCATACAGATGGTCTGCCCAAAACCGAAAGAAAACTCCGGTACCCAACAGGGTAAATGCTGCGGTCGGAATCCATTCATAATGGTAGCCATCCCTCACTTTATAATCTCCCCAACCAGGCAACAGCAACGATTTGAGCGCGTGTCTTGGGCCACCCTTGGCTTGTTTGGGTATTTCGGTAGATTCTATTTTAAAAATCACATTCTTTCCACTGAAGTAAGGGTTGTCTTTGACAAAAGACCAGGCAATGCTTTTGTTATTGCCTACCCTGATGCTATCGCCTACATCGCCGTTCACCGCTTGCAAAGGTCCCTTAAACGAGCGGGCATTGTTGCTGGAGTAATACAAACGGGTTACATAATATCGGTTGGCAGGTCCCTGTAGGTCAAAGTTGAGCGTAATGGTGTTTTTAGAAGTATCCAATGTTATTTTGTGGTACTTCAATACCGCTTTTTTTGAAAAAAACAATTGGGCATTTGCCTGAAAGAAGAAGGCAGTGCAGAACACTGTCGACAGTAGCAAAAGATATGTATGATAGTTGTTCACGGGTAGTTTATTTTTTTAAGTAGCCATACCAATGCATGCCGGCGCAATGAGCAACAAGTAATATTAGAGCCTGGCACACTGGATAAGTTGTTCATTAATTTGGATAAATAACAATCGAGATTATTTCTAACCCTTCGATGAATCGGCGCAGCTCTACCGTGCCGATTTTCTTTACACAACTTTTATAAGTCTTTAAAAATCAATGCTATACAAAGGGTGAGCTCCCCATAAACCGAACCTATTGCTAAATATCGCCCCATTGGGTAGCCTGTTATAATGAGCTCAACACAGTTAAGCAGGGCACTTGAAACACCGATATGCATCAACGCCTAAGGGCTTGCGCCTGTCTACCAAAAACAGCAAAAACAACCAAAAACCCAACATTGAAAGAAGACAAAAAGTGGACTTGATGCATGATAAAGACAATGTATTCAAGCCCGCTGGAGCACCCTCACCCGAAAAGCAGGAAAATCACAGGTATAATCACCAATGGCCTGTAGTTCGTAATCGTCTTCAGCGTCGTCTACCCACCAATTGATGTAGGCATCCAGCCCTTGATCTATGAAGAATTCGAAGAGCTCATACAAAGACTTTTGAGAGCCGGTATTGAGGTACGATAAGTCCAGGTTGAGCTCCAGTTTTTTACAAGGGTTTGCCGCCAAAGATGGCTGGAGCAAATCAATCAGATGGGCATAAAAATCCTGAGGGTTTTCCATAGTAGACTCTCCCCTGATGTCTAGCCTAATGATAGTGTAGTCCCAATAAATAGCTGGGCTAAAGTCGCCTTGAGGAATAAATAAATGCATGGCTATCAATTATATTTTTACTCCCTCTCAGGCTTCTGAGGGGGCATAAGTATTGCTGTAGGTAGTGCATAAAACTACTCAATAACAATGGGTTGGGCAGCCCCTTGCCGCAGACAAAAAATGGACAGAGGGGTTGTTTTATTTGCTGGCTATTGGGCAAAACAAAAACACCCCTTGAGCAAAACTCAAGGGGTGTAGGTGTATCAGGAATGTTATCTAACCATATTTTACAAGGTCATTGCTTTGCTCAACTCAAGCATTTTGTTCTGACATAATAAAACACCCCTTGAGCAGAGCCCAAAAGGTGTTGGTCGACTATAACATATTATATAGGGCTTGATGGGGCTTTTACCCTGAGTCCTCCCAAGTTTGTGATTTAACCTGACCCTGAAATATAAAGATATTTCACCCCACCATTGGCTAAGTACACTGTAAAATAAATATCTTATGCTTTTTTCGGCTTCTTTTGCCCTCTGACTTCTCTTTACAAAAATCGCGTAGCTTTGGCTATGCTCTATTTGTAAAGATCGCCAGCAAACAAAATAAACTCGAACTAAATGACAACTTACTTAATTTACAGTGTACTAAGCCTTTATAATACATCTATCACTTTAACTACAGATGCCTATTGTCAACCGTAACCAGAAAAAACGGATTCTGCAGGCATTTTGCAATTATCTTTCTGAACGCTAAGGTATACGATGAGGTGCTTCTTTAATAAAAAACAACCGGATAGAAAGTAGATGGCTTGGCTCGGCAAGTGGGACAAGAAGGGACAGGCAAAAGGAAAAAATCTCTTGTTTAATTTTGTTTTGGAAATTGATGAATATTTTTTCACCTAAAACACCAAGAAGAAAAATACATATTTAAAGTGAAAAGAGAGAGGCAACACTCTTCCTCTCTCCCAAAAACAGAGCATAAAGTTTTTAGTCGCTCTCTAAGAAATAAATTGTAGCTAATGTTTTATATATTGTTGTTTGGGACTACTAAGGATGTAACTTTTAACAAATTTACATCTGCTATTTCATAACATTTTTTTAAGTTATTTCTAATGCAACCTATGAATACCTATTTTAAGATACCAGACATCAGACCTGTAATAATTCTAAACCCTTTCTTAACAAGAGGATAAGACATATGTATGACATCTGCCAGGGCACTGGTTGTTACTAAATCCTTACCAATGTTATCACTCTTACTATGTACCACAATACCTAAAAGAAATTTATAAACACTGGGCAGGCCAGAAATCATTCCAGATTCAAGGGCTGTTTTAACATTAGAACCTAAGTCTTGTGCATCAAAAGCAAAAGGCGTTTTTTGGGCACCCTTGCAAAGCCATAATTTAAAAACTCGCCAGTTATGTGATTGCACCTGAGGGGGAATATCTATTCCTTGCGTTTTCAAAAAATCGATAATATTTTCAATTTTTTTGTCAGTCCCCTCTGCCATCAAGCTAATCTTTAGCCATTGATGAAACCACCACCATGCTTTAAAGTCAGGAGCCCAATCTTTAGAATCTTTTTTGTATTGGTTGATAAAGCCCTCACTTTTAAACAACTCCTTGTATTTATTAAAAATACCTTCAGAATCTATCAAATTTTGATGAGCTTGCATAGGTTGCCACTTCTTCATCAGTTGCTGATACAGATTTAAAAGATTTTGGTTACCGTTGCCCTCAATAAGTGTATTGCTCTTGGTAATTATATCCAAGGCTTCTTGCTTGATAACAGTTTCGTATTTAGATTCAATTGTACTAATGAGTTTGAAAACCAAGCCAACACTCATTTTGATCCAATCTTGATCTTCCATTGTTGGAATACAACGCTCAATCAATGTATTGTATGGAATGCCAAATGGTGTAGTAATGCCATTTTTTTGTAGCTCAGGAAAAAGCAAATTTACATAAGTTTCTGATGCTTTCTTTTCTTGACTCTCATAACTACATATACCAGGAAAACTGGCTTTGATTTTGGTAATGATAGCTTTTCGCAAGCTTTTGCCTACGGGGTTTTCCTTTAGTTCAGGCGTTAGGGAAAACAACTGTTTTATAGGATTTTGCTCGCTTACATTTGTGTATATGCTCAACATAATAGTATTTTTTAATGATGGTTGATTTAGTAAAACTACAAAAATAACCTAATCCATAGAACGGCATCTTTGGCAGGGGTACTTCTCAAAAAAATAGTTCCATAGCTAAAGCTATGCAAAGATTTTTTCGCTCGTCCTCCCACCAAATATTTTGTCCTTTTGGAGTACTTTATTTTTTACGTTTTACTTAGCACTTGACAGGCAAGTATTTTCTGACCTCCTTAAAAACTCCATCTACCCAAGTCCTTAGAAACCCATCTTTAAACTTTTGTTTTTGGTCCTGGTCAAAACCGTCTTTTACCCTACCTTCCTTGGCTTGAGTATTTTTGGTGATGAGTCTAATATCAAAAGTCAGCATAACCCAAGCTCCTGATTTATCCTTAAGGAGCATAGAATCTTTTCTATATGGCACATCTAAGTTGTCATTAAAAGAATAACTCCCCTTAAACTCTAGCTGATCTTTTGGCAAGGTCATATCCAGCTTCCAACTAGAGACTTTAGTGCTATCCATTTTTTTCTCAGTGGAAAAGTATACACACCCATCTAAAGGATTGATAAAAGACGGATCTTCAGAAGAAGGAATTTGTGCACGATAATTTTGTAAATCATCTAAGTCGCTAGCCAAACGCAAAGAAAAGTTGAAAACTTGCCCTGGAATTTGCGGATAAGAGTTCTCTTTTATTTCTCCAGGTACACTTTCTAATCTTTCTATAGCTCCATCTTTGAAGAACTGTCCTACTGGGGCATTAGCTGCAGTCGGGTCCTGCTGAGAAACCAAAGAAGGCGACCATTCTATGTCCAACAAAGAAATGGCAATGACCATATTTTGTGTGTCATCCTGGTCAGGAGTAAAAATTCGCCATCCCAGGTTTATAAGGCTTTCAACCTGTCGTGCATGCCTACTCATCAACAAATAGTGAAGTGTTCTGGTAGCAGAACTAGGTTTTGCCAAGCCATCAGGCAGCACTTCTTGGTGATTGAGAGAAGTTTTTTCCAGGCTCCTTAGGACCACCAAATCATCATTAAAGTTTATTTTTTTACTTAGATCTACCCAGTTGCTCCAAGAAATACTCTCTAAGGATTTTAGAACGCTTTTTTCATGACCAACAAGCAAGCTTTTTACCTCACTGCTTATTGTCGAGGGGTACTCTCGCAATAGTGGAGCAAAAGATAATACAGGAAACTGCTGTGTTTCATTCCCTGCAATAAACCAATCTTGGTCATCTAACAAAAGCTGATAAATGTAATTATTTCCCTTGGCATAGGAGAGGTTTTCCACCATTGTTGGTAAGAAATTACGTCCTGCTTTGGTTGCCACGATTCCTCCTTTTAAAGCATCTAATCCTACTTTTCTTAGGGCAAAATTTTCTACTTGTTGAGGTTCAGCACATAGATATTTTGCACAATGTTGACCATGTTTTTTGCCTGCTGCAACAAACAGTTGGGTTGCAGTAAAACCAAAACGTTCAACATTTGACATCTGATAGACATTCTGCTTTCCCTGGCTTGTCAAGTCAATTAACTTGAGGACTTTTGCGTCCCCATCTGTTGACCTTACTTCATCACCAGGCATTATATTTTCTATTTTTTTAAGACTACCATCAGCCATTCTTATACAAGAGCCTGCGGTGATCCCCCCAATAAAAGGAGGCAAAATTGCCATAGCTTGCATATTTGCCATTGCATTTATTTTTGTCATTATTATGTTTTTTATGTTTTACCAATAAAGATGAGCCATCCAAAAAATCGTAGCGGCTTGCACTTGTTGTAAATCAAGAAAAAATCAGCGTTTTCTACCTATGTCTCACGGGTTTTCAAAACATGCTGATATTACACGTTTTATTCCCAATCCACTCATTTCGATGGTGTAATGCATTGCGGAGTAATAAGCCATGCAGCCATTAAGCAATAAAAAACGAAACTCTGAGGATGCTTAACTTTTGTTAATTATTAAAAATTCGCCAACAAATACAGCCACCTGAAAAATTACAAAAGAGCTCCTTAAAACCAATAGTCCATAGTATTTAGTCCGTAGTCCATAGCTGATTCGAGTAAATGTTTACCTTATTAAGCCCTGTAAACCGAACTTGTGAGCTCAACGAGTTAATCAGTAGTCAACTTTATACCTTAGCAGTTTTTTACAGGCTATGGTCTACAAGTTCTCGAGCAGACGATGGCATGACCTCGCTCAATGTTTCCTTAATAATAAATTCTATCAGGTTTCCTTCCAGCATTTTCTGTCTTTCTAGGTCAAATTCATTTTCTTGTTTTTCCTCATCTTCCTTGGTTTTTACCCCAATTACTCTGGTATCGATCTGAAGGTGTCCTTCAACTTTACCATTTTCATTCCTGAGCGCCAAGCTATGCCAGTTAACTTGCCCTGGCTTGCCTCCTATCTGGTAGGTACCAATTAATGTTTTAGTTCCAACACTTATTTCAAAAGTGATCCTCCAAGGGTTTCTATCAAACTGTTCTGTTGCAACGTTGGTTGAAAGGTAAAAACATTTGTACAAAGCATATACATTGTTTGGACTTGCCTGGGGTTGTATATCAAACTGTGCTTCGTTGATTATGCGGAACTGGTGCGTTGTTAAAGATTTTTCACTCAAAAGAATTCTAATGCTTGCATTGGAAACTTCAGAATAGGCAAGTTGAGGTAAGCTTAGGTTATAAACAGAAGGAGATACCAAAATCTCGTTTTCTGATGCAGGAGTAGTTTCTTCAACCATTCGCCAACCCAGGGCTGACAACCCTTCAATTTTATCAGCATATTTGCTGGTAAGGTATGCTTGCAATAATTTCAATGACACTGGAACTTGCCCTGATACAGCCTGAGAAAGCATCGCATCAGAATTCAAATTTTGGGCTGTCACAAGTGTCCTTAGTAGTAGATAGCGGTCAGTGTTTGTACTAGCAATTGTCTCTAAATTTGTGATCAAAAAATCAAATGATTTTTCTTCCAAAGCCTGTATCACACTTTTGTTTATACGCTTGTATGAGACAAGGTGCTTTAGTATCTTGTCGGCCAGGCTAGTATGACAAGCAGTTGACGCAAAAGATAAAGTAAGAAACTGATTTGTTTTATCACCTACAATCAACCAATCTTCTTTGTCAAGTATCAATTGGCACATGTTAGGGTTTTCTGCTAATTCAGAAAGTACCACTTGCTCCACCCTAAAAGGCACCTTATCCTCTCCCTGCCTAGAAGTAATCAGGTTTGTTGTAAGCATTGCAGAAGCCACTGACGGAACCCTGTCAGGGTCAGCCGCTAAATAAGGAAACTCCACCCCCATAAAAATTTGGTTGTCACTAAAATGAAAATTATTCAACCCTTGGATATGATACCAATTACGTTTTTCGGGAGAAGGCACCACTATATTTGCCAGAACCTTGGCTGCTCCTTGTTTAGACAAAACTTTCTCTCCTGGTTTTACATCCTCAATGTTTTTCAGGCTGTTGTCTGCCATTTTAACTTGAGTTTTAGGTGAAAAACCGCCAGTAAAAACTGTTTGAGGAGCTTTATTACTTTTATTTTTCATGGATTTAAAATCCCTTAATGGAACAGCTTGAGTGTTTTTATTTTTCATTGGTCTTTAGTCATTAATGGAATAATTGTACGTAATGTTGCAGTAATGTTACTACTTGTAGCATACTCTCTGCCTGGAGCGGCACTATTGATTAGTGGGTGCCCAAGCATTGACTCTCCCATAAATAGTTTGGTAAAGAGATAAGAAATAAAATCTACTTGTAAATCATCAGCACCCCTAGAAACCGTTTTCTTTCCAAATAAATTTAGTTGAGAACTAATCTCTGGGTAAACATTGAAAAAACATGGGTTGGGAGTTATTTCTCTTAGCAACTGTCCAACATAAGTACGCCAAGTTTTGGCTCCAACCACTGATGATATTTTTACACCTTTTGAAGTAAGAAATCCGATTATCTCCTGAATGTCTTCATCATTTCCTCCCATAATGCTTATCTTAAGCCAGCTATGAAACCAAAAACTATTTAACTCCAAAACGGAAGGCTCAAGGTGAGGAATACTTTCATTGTATAAATCAACAAACTCTCTGCTTTTGAGGAAGTCTACATAAGCTTTGATAACGTTGCTTGACTCAGTTTTAACGTCGTTGTAAATATCCCTAAAGGGCATCCAATTTTCCATGAGGTACTTGTATAAATTGAACAAGTTGGTGTAGGCGTCTCCTTCTATTTTTTGATGAAAGTCTACTATGTTATCCCATACAGTAGCCTTTATATGATGAGTTTCTTCTGCCACGTTATGCCCTATAAGCAGGCATACAATATTTACTGCCAACTTTTCCCAATCCTGCAGCTGCATGTCCGGAAAAAACTTCTTAATATGTTCATTATGTAACTCTTGATTATTGCCATCGGCTCTCCCTTGTTTGAGTTCTGGAAAAAATAAATCACGATAAAAACCTATTGGATTAATGCCAGGAGTTTCTATCGTAATTACAGGTTCGTTGGCATCCTCATCTAAACTTGAGCCCAGATCATTTCTACCCTCTAAATTTTCTGTTTTCCTAAGCTTATATAAGTTTTGCCAAGCCTTGCTACCATCAAGTATGCCTTCTATGCTGTCGCCCAGGTCTCGATAAATAGGGTCGTTGACAGGGAGCGACTTTGCTTGAGAAACCATCTCTTGCTGAATCATTGATCGCATATTTTCATTTGCCAATGCAGCACCCGATTTACCAGCAAGCTTTTGAATCAAGTTTTCTTTCGTAGGATTCAATAAAGCGCCTACAAAGTTCTTTAACTTGGCAGTATTTTGAGCATCGGCATCTTTTTCTTTGCCTGAAAACCTGTAGTTTAACTCCCCAAAAACAGCATTGATATCCTGTGGTACTTTTTGCTCATCAATTACCTTTGCACACCAATCTTTACAAGAAGATCCTAAACTTTGTTTGATAAAATCTTGTGTTTCATTGCCCACACCAAGTTTTTTTGCTGTTTGGCCTTTGATATAATCACCAGCCACTTTTTCTACATCTTTGATAATACGGTCACCTGACAATTCGCTCTGAGGAATAGCCAACAACGCAGCTTTTTGCTGGGCAAATAGTGCTTGTGGGACTTTATCTGCTCCTTGAAAAAAAGCGTTTGCCTCGCTGCTTATCCTGTCGTTTATTTTTTGTATGTCACCTTCTACATATTTGCTGTCCGATAGCTCGACAGCGCTTGCCTTTGCCCACTTATTGGCAACACTTTGAAACTCACTCGTTACAACCTGGTTCATTACCTCTCCAAAATCTCTTTGCTTATCGGCATGCTGTTTGAGTATTTTTCTTACTTCCTGTTTTTTGGTAAAAGCGTCTGCAATGTTTTTACTATGATTTGTGTACACTTTGCCTACTTCTTTGTCTATGTTGCTTGCCAAGGCAGACTTATCCAACGTCAAGGCTTTGTACTGATCATTGATCTTCTCTTCCAGTGTAAACCGGTTGCTAAAATCTCTGGTAGATAGTTTGTTTAAAGCATCATTTTTGGCTTTGACCCCACTCAGCAAAACCCCATTAAACAACTTGTTTTCTTCTAATTCTGAGGCATTCCTTATGGTTCTCATCAAACTTGTTTTACCAGGCTTGTTGGGGTAAAACAAAGCCTCTATTTTCTCTTTCATTTGCGCGCCAATCGCATCCAAAACTTCGGCTATTTTTTCTATCTTCTCCCGATCATCCTTTTTATTTTTATTCAGCTTCAAGTCTTTTTCCATGCTGGTTTGTATGCTCGACAAGCCAGCTTCTACCTCTTTGGTCAAACTGCTTACATCGGTCAGTTTGTTGCCCAGTTTTTTTAGCGCTGTTCTTTTTTCTGTCAGTTTTTGGTCTAAGGTCTTTCTTAAAGTATCTACATTTTTAAGTTTAAACTCAGTAATGCTTCGAGTAAAGTTTGCCTCAATTAGGTTGGTTACACTATTTACCTGAGGGGCTTTAAAAAATGCTCCTTTCATTGCCGCCACAACATCTTTTCGGATATGTTCCACGCGGGCATTGGCTGTTGTGTCAAGGCCTTTGCTTTGTGCGTCTACTATATCTTTGCCCATGCCCAAGGAGGTTTTATCTATGACACCATATATGGTATACATATTAGAGTGGTCTCCTAACTTAGACACCTCGGTAGCAATCTTGCTCAAAGAGTTGACAATTTCAGCGTCAATCTTACTTCCATAACTTACCCCAACTTTTTTCTTATTCTGTAAAACGGCTACAATTTTATCCTTTGATGCTTGGTCTTGCAAGTCTGCCAGTTCTAGCTTCAAACTCTGAATATCCTCTTCCACCGCTTTTACAACCTGCGCACTTCCTAAACCTTGAGGAACTATTCGCTGAACCAAGGTTTGAGAAGTCTGGTCAACTTTTTGTTCAATTCCGAGCAGCTTCCCTTCTATCAAATCAAGGTTATCTTCAAACACCTTGTCAACCCTTTGGTTAAGGTTCTTGTAAACCTCTGGCTCTATGCCCAATTTTTCGGCAGAATTTTCCTCAAAATATTGTTTTGTTGCTTCAGTAGTAATGCGAGCAACCCTATCTTTAGACATTTCTCCTTCGCCAACGCTCCTTAACAAATGATTGGTCGTTTTTTCAAATAGTTGTCCAGCCGATGCATCAATGCTTTGGTCATCGCTCGTTACAAGCTGTTGCACCAATGCTTCTGTTACTTCTTCTGCAAGTTCATTTATCAAATTTTGCAATGCTGGCAGGTTGGGCTTCCAAAGTTTTTCATAAACAAGACTATAAGTGCCAGGTAGGCTCTTTTTTATTTGCATACTAATGATGTTTGCCAAGTACCAAGGTAACTCTTCTTTGTCAGGCATAGCAAGAGTCATTTGATGCCTCCAATCTCCATCCATCCCTATACTTCCAAGATTTTTCATAATTTTATCAATTATATAACAAGTTTGGTTTGATTCTTTGGTTTTAGAAAAATAGCATTTGGACTGATCCGCTTCTTAAAAGCAGCGTGATTAATCAACCAAAAGAGGGGTTGTTTCCAACCATACAAACGTTTAATACAAGCCATTCATCCTTTGCAATTTGGAAAAGCAATGTCATATCTGCCAAAAAACACACAGACAACAAGTAGACAAGCAAAGGATGTGAAGTAGATGCAACCATGGTAAACACATCAAGCTACAAGCTACTGACTATGAACACTTTATATTTACAAGGCTATTCAATGTATGGAAGGCTTCATTGCCATTTAATAAATTAGGGAGACCATTTAGAGGCTTTGTGTCAATGATCAAGGTAGTTTAGAGTAATGATGAAAGCTGACTGTTTGTGGGCTTGTCGCGTCCCAACTATCACCTACCCTTCATTGATGGCTTGTTGTCTACTGTTTTGCATTTTGCCCCAAAAAAAGGAGTGCCCCATGAACCATGAGACACTCCAGGTGGGATCGTGTTATTTTTATTATCTACAAAAACTACCAGGGATGTTTACCTATCCAAGTCTTTTTGCTTTTTTCTTGGGGTGTTTAACAGTATTTGTTATGTCTTTACCTGTATTTACAATGTCCTTGCTTGTATCCTCAACCGTTTGCTTGGGAGTGTTCACTATGTCTTTGCCTACGTCTTCAGCAGTTTTGTCAGGGTGGGTAACAGCATTCGCTATGTCCTTGCCAGTGTTCTCGGCTGTTTGCTTGGGGTGGGCAACGGCTTGCTCCATTTCATAAGAGGTAGTAATCAACTCCCCATAAGCTTCCGAAAAGTTTTCAAGAGGGTTGGAGGGTTGTAGCAGCGAATTGGTGTGCTTTGAACCTTGGTTGATGCTCGAAAAACCTTTGCCTGGTGCATCATTGTGGTAAGGTTGCCCATCTGAGAACGACGCTTTAAATATGCCCCCAAAAAATAGTTTTGCATAAATATTATTGGTTGTTTTTTTCCCTTGATACCCCACTGTTCTGGCAATCGATACAGACACCCCCTTTATACCAAATTGCATGCTGGCGACTGTGTCTATATCACCAGCCACAAAAAACCGATTGTTATCTTCATCGGTGGGTCTTTCTGTCATGTATAACCACTGGTTGTAGGATCTCCAGGTATTGGGCGATACACTATCAGGAATATACACCCCTTGGCTGCTTAATGTATTGTATACTTGGGCGATGTTTTCGGGGGTAGCCCCCAGCATAACTAGTTTGAGCCAAGAATGAAACCAAAACCAATCCGCTACAAAAGTGCCTCTATCATAACTAAGGCGGTATTGTGTAACAAAAGTATTGCTCATTAAAATTTTTAGGTATAAATCTAAAAAATACTTTTTGTCATCACTTTCCAATAAAACTTCTTCGGCAATTAACCACTCGCCCATGAGGCGTTGGTAAAAGTTAAAGAATGATTGTTGGTTGTTTCCCTCAAGTTTTTTGTTATAGGCATCTATTTTCTGTGGTGTATTTGACTGTATTTTCGACTTGAAGTCTTCGTCAGCCTTCGTCTTGATTAACTCGCACAGCATACAAATACAGAGTTCTTTCCAATCGCTTTTTTTCATTTGTGGAAAAAACAAAGCAAGTTGATCATCGTAGGGAACATCTTTGTCTGAAGAAATATTTGCTTTGCCCAACTCAGGAAAAAAAATATCACGATACTCTCCAATCACAGGGGTAAAGACAGTCAAGCCAGGGTTATTTTCATAAAATGCGTCAATGGTTTTTTGATCTTTGTTGTTGGCCAATGGCATTTTATACATAGAGAAGTACCCATTTACCTGTACCTTTATTTTTTTGATAATGGCATCCCTTAATTTAAAACCCAAAGGGTTCAAGCTGTCGTCTTCGGCATGGTGCCCAGGCACAGGCATAGCATTGACCAACCCTATGGCTACATCATAAGGGTCTTGAGAAATCCTCAAAGATGCCTCGTTGCCCGTAAGCGATTTTGTTGCCTTACCCCCAACATAAAATGATCGGTTATCGACGGTTGTTATTGTATCAGGTGCTTTTGGCAGCGTTACTTCTGCCTTGATGCTTGCTTTGGGTATAAAAATGGTATAGCTCTCTGTTGAGGGCGCTGTTTTGGTTGTTTGCATGATGTGTGTATATGGTTGTTTACCAAAATTTCAGATGATTCCAGACTTTCTTTACTGTTTTTGCGGGGTGAGTAACAGCATCTGCTATGTTTTCCACGGTTTCTTTAGGGTGGGTCACTGCGTGGGCTACAGCATACCCCTTGGTTACCAAATCGCCATACACTTTAGCCGGGGTAGGTGGCTTGGGTAGCCAATCGGGTAAACTAAAAGGCGCCTTTACGCTGGAATACTGTTTGCCAGGGGCATCGTTGTGGTCAGGCTCTGCCGTGCCTACCACTGGTGTTTCTTTGAAATTTCTGCCAAAAAATAACTCAGCATAAATATTACTGGTACTCTTTTTACCTTTAGCTATCAATATTGAGGGAATCATGGCTGTTCCAGTCTTGCGAAGCGCCATACTTGCCGATTGGTCTATGTCTATAGCCCTAAAAAAACTACTATCTGTGTGGTCTGTCATCCGAAACCAATAATCATAAGACATCCACTTCTCTGAGGCAACACTTTTGGGCATAAAAACTTGCCTACTCTCCAACAAAGCGTAGATAGGGTCAACATCTTTAGGGTTTCCTCCCAGAATCAAAAGCTTGAGCCAAGCGTGAAACCAAAACCAGTCGGCCAAGAAGCCTCCTCTATCATACCCAAGGCGATACTCAGAAATAAATGAATTACTTGACAAAACTTTTTTGTATAAATCCAACAATTCACTCCTATTATCATCATCACCCAAAATGCCTTGATCTTTCATCCACTCTTCCATGAGGTATTGATAAAAGCGAAAAATATTGTGCCCACCAGAACCTTTGATTTTTTGGTTATAGGCGCTCACCTTGCTGTCTACTTCTGGCTTTATCTTGTCCTTGTATCCACTATTTACCTCTTTGATCAGTTGGCAAACCATGCAAATACATAAATCTTCCCAGTCATTTTTTTTCATTGCTGGAAAAAACCTATCAAACTGGTCATTGTAGGGCACGTCTTTGTCTGAAGAAATATTTGCTTTGTCCAATTCAGGAAAGAACACTTGCTGGTACCGTCCCTCTAATGGATCAAACCTTGGCAAAAGAGGATTGGCTGCATAAAATGCATCAATGACCTTTTGATCTTTTGAGCTGTCAGACAGTGGCATTTTATACATAGAAAAATACCCACTCATCTGTACTTTTATTTTTTTAGTAATGGCGTCACGTAATTTAAAACCTAAAGGGTTTAATTCATTACCTTCGGCATGGTAACCAGGCACTGGCACCGCATTGATAATGTGTATGACTTGCTCTAGAGGATTGGTATATATTGTAAGTCTGCGGGTAGATGTGGCAGCACCTTGACTTGCACCGTTGGCAGCATACAGGTTAAAACTTTGTGGAGGTGCCATTGCCCGGTCGGGTTGCTTAGGAAGCTTTAGCTCTGCCCCTAATTTTGTAAGCGAAATATCAACAGTGTATTTCTCTGTGGACGGTTTTGATTTGGTTATGCTCATTTTTTCAGGTTTTATAAAGCTTGCTTCTTCTTAGGTGGACCTTTGCCAGCATCCAACATAACCCATTGCTACTCCTAAAAGTAGCGTCCCATTTGGCTTAACAGAAGGCTTTAGCTTCGTTATAAAAATATTATGATTTTACTGACATGACAGATGGTTTTGAAAATGTGGCTGCTGTTGCCAATGAGGATGTTTGTTCTTCTACTGCCTTGAATATGTTGTTCATCCATTTTGTAAGAAAAGCATCTTCAAAATCTCCTTGTTTGGTCTCATCATAATTTTTATGTGCTTCTTGTTCAGCAAGCATGATTTCTTCAGTAATAAAGCGCACATCAAACAACAATGTGGCTTGTTGTTGCCCTTGTTCATCTTCTAGCCCACACCTGCTTTGAAAATAGGGAACATCCAATGCATCTGGAAAATGCAACTCTCCTTTTAGGTTTTGGTCATCCTCGGCAAGTTCAATCTGATAAACCCAGTTGGCTACTCTGAGACCATCCATTTTTTTTTCAGTCACAAAATATTGGCTCTTTTTCATCAACCCTACCAACGGCTGTTCTTTTCCTGACAAAAGCAATTGCTCCCAACTTTGCCCTACCTTCAAGTAGCTTGACAACGCTGACGACACCTGCACATTTTCTAATGGAATGTAAGAAGGTCTCCACTCTATAGAATGCAACGAAAGGGCAATGACCATACGATGATTCCTGTTCCAATATTGGGTAAATATTCTCCAGCCCATAGAGGCAATTTGTTCTAATTGAGCCAAGTGGTTTGTCAGTAAATAGGCATACAAATAACGAGCTGCAAAGCCCAACTTTTGGGTAGCATTGGGTATGGTCTGAGGGGTTAATTCACCCGCAAATAAAACTTCCTGCCCATCTTGTGCTTTTAGGGATTGACTCATGCCCAACAATTGCTCAAAAGTAAGCTTGTTGGTGATGTGTGCAGCATCTGCTTCGTAATTGGCTATAATGGCATAGAGCTTTTTGCCTATTCTAGTGGTATAGTCTAATAACTTTGGGGCTAACGACAATGCAGCAAATCGCTGGTTTTTGCCCACAACAATGGTATCATTGCGATCTACCATTACATGAAATACAGGGGTAAGCTGTTGGCTGTCTTTTGCCTGAAGCTTGTCTACATGCACTGGAATCCTGTTTTTTCCTTGGTGGGTAACCATTGCTCCTCCTTCTATAAACCCTACCCCTACAGCTTTCAGTCTTCTGGACGCTATATGGTGGGGTTCTGCACACAAAAACTCTTCTTGGTGTCCAATATGCTGTTTAGAAGAAATAAATAATTGCGAACCAGCAAATGTAAGGCTGGGGTCTCCGTCTAGGTAATACAACTGCTGCTGCACCTTGTTGGTCAAGTCTACCAGTTGTATTACTTCTGCGTGCCCGCTGAGCGACATGACCTCGTCTCCTGGCTTGAGGCACTCAATGTTTTTCCAAGAGTTGTCTGCCATCAAAACCTGGGTTCCGAGCGCAAACCCTCCAAAAAAGCCCAGCAAGTCATCTTCAATTGTGGTGGTATCCATTATATTAAGTTTTTTAGAGTTCTATATATTTAAAAATGACGTTTCAACATCTACCACAAACCCTGACCAAATCAGCAGATTGACTACAAAAAGTGAAACGTCATTTATTGGTGGTTATTTATTCAATGCCAAGGCCTGTTGAGGAATCAAAACTTCCTTGGCAAAGCCTCTCAAAGCATCCAATAATTTGGTCTCCATAGGTGCACCACAGGCAGCTTCTTTATTGTCTAAGGTTGCCTCTTCAGCTAGTTTTGTTGCTTCATCAATAATTCGTACATCAAAGGAAACAAAAGCTTGATGCTGGTTGCCTTCCCACAGCTTCATTTTTCCAGTACTGTAGTAATCCTTTACATCATCTATAAATGGAAAACTCCCTTCCATTTGTCGTTTTCCGTCCGATAGCCTCAACCGCAGCACCCAATGGTTGTGAGTGGGGTCATCTAGGTTCTTTTGAGTACGCAAATACACACACTTGCTAACCTTGGTAACAAAGTCGGTTGGTTTTTCTTCTATTGTCCGCTCTACAGTACTATCCAAGGTGTTGGTGATCGAGAGTGCCAGCTTCAATACCTCAAGATGCTTGACCCCAGGACGCCACTCAATGTCATGAATAGATGGCGAAATCCACATTTTATTGTGGGCAACTTTGACAGGCACAAGCTGTCGATGACAAAGGTTGACAAGGTGCTGTATTTTGGGCACAAAAATGTTTACCAACAATGTTTGAATCATGCGCATTTTCCAGCCAAGGTTTACCGAGTGCATGGGGGTAGCAGTAACAGCTTGTACACCTTTTTTCTCACTCAAGCGGTTTATTAACAGCTTCTCATTCACCAACAAACCTTTTCTCTCAAGTTCCCATAAATTATCCAGTGTAAGCTTGCTTATTTCATTCTTGTTTTCCTGCTCTAGCGAGGCTACCACACTATGTATTTTCTTTGTCAAACCTGTCTGGTAGTCCAACAACTTGGGGCAATAAGCCAACACCATGAATTTTTGGGTGGCGTTGCCCGCAAAAAAATAGTCTTGATGATCTAACATTAAATGGTAGACCTGCTGGGGTGGCACGTCTTTGACAAGGCTTTTTGCTACAGTGCCAAAAGGTAGGTGCTCATGCGAAACCAGCACACTTCCCTCTATATCACCTACCCCTTTCATGCGCATCAAAGGATTTTTCACTTGCTGGGGCTCTGCTGCGGCAAACACTCCTTCGCCAACATCTTTTCTCCCAGTTAAAAATACTTGAGAGTCAACAAACATAAAGTTTTCAACTTTCTGCCCGTTTTGGTTTGCTATGTGGTACAGGTTACGCCTCATATGTAGGCTTGGTTGAATGACCTTGAGTACCCTTTCGGAGCCATCGGGCGACATTACCTCTTCGCCATCTTTGATGTCTTCAATGTTTTTCGACGAACCATCCTTCATCAGTATTTGTGTACCTGCCACAAAGCCTCCCGAAAAAAAGTGCTCATCCGCAATGGTTGATATATCTTCAGTTTTTTCCATCTTTGTTGTTGTTTTGATATGATTAAGTTCTATTGCTTGAACGCCAACTACATGTTTATCCCCAGTGGGTCGTTCTCATCATCACTCAGCCATTTGCTGGTGGCATACCCTATTACTCCTGTATACTTGCCCAACGACAAAACCTTGCCCAATAAGCCTGTTCCTAACTTGCTGGGTGGGGTTGCCTGGGTAGTATAAAAAACTTGACCAGGGGCATCGTTATGCCAAGGGCTTATGCCTTGCACCTTTTTACTCAAAAACAGCACAGGATAAATATGGGGTACAGTCAAGGCAAGTTGGGCACCATCATCAAACACCATTTTTCTTGCTTGGTTCAGCACACTTTGGGCGATATGAAACAAATTATCTTGGGTGAGCCATTGGGTATAATTCAACCACTTGAGGTGTCCTATATTTTCAGATATTTTACGCCCAGTTGATCGTTGTATTGCTGCCGCTACATCATCAATATGCTGAGAAAGCTGGGTAGTGTCTTCTGGAATCTTGATCGCAAAAAGGTGCCATATATGGTACCAAAACCAATCTATAGCTTCAGGCTTTGTAGTTGCCTGTAAATTTTCGTTGTATTCGCTCAAAAAAGGTTCGCTGGTCAGTACTTTTTTCAACTCTATGACATTGGGTATTTGTTGCAAAACCTCACCCATCTGTTCTTTGTAAAGTTCCTGATAAAATTGTTGGAAATTGATGCCTCCTTCTCCTAACAATCTCGGCTTCAGCTCCTCTATAGCATTCATTACCTTTGGCAAGTCAACCTCACCCGCAAGATTCAGCTTTGCCCGTCTGATGTTTAAACATACCAAGGCTACACACAACAACTGCCAATGCTCAGGAGCCATGGTGGCAAAAACCTTGTCTATTATGTCATTATAGGGCACATCGGTTGCTGTGTAAATACTACTTTTCTTGAGCTCTGGAAAAAATATGTCTCTAAAGTCTCCCCAAAACGGAGTAAAATTTTCGGGAGGTGCTCCCATTGGTTCATCCTCCCAGGTAAAGCCGCCACTCAAATGAACCTTTATTTTTTGGATAAGCGCATTGGCTAACTTTTTCCCCAAGGGATTGCTCTCAAAATCAGGTATTTTGTTTATGACATCTGAGAACCCAGGCTTGTTAAATATAAACTCGTTCATAATCTTGTTTCTTTGTTGTAAAATTTACCTTGCAAGGCTTGAGGGGTATTTTTGCTACTACTTGGTAACCCGCTCAGGCAAGGCCAGAGAGGAAATGCTTTTTATAGGCCAAAGGTCACTGGCTTTGGTAAAAACACCTATAACCGTAGACATAAGGGCTTTAAACACCCTTAAACCACGACTCGACACCTCTGCAGGTTCAAATGATGTTTGGGTAGTGTAATATTTCCTCAATGGCGCCGTGTTTTCTTCAGGTGCTATGCCCATTACCTTTTCTCCCACCAGCAACCTCACAAGTACGTTTGGAATTAAATGACTATTTTTTCCTTCTGTCGCCAAGCGTTTGGAAACTACCTGCGTAACCTTGCCTATAGCTTGCATTGCTTTTGGCATGACCTGTAGGTTAAAAATATGATCGAATACCAACCAACCTTGGTAACTTCGCCAAGTATGCATTCTTACTCCTCCCGATATTTTGCCTTCAGGCAAAGCAATTTTACCATTAATGGCAGCGCCTACTTCGCCTATGTCTTCGTCGCTTCCTTTTTTCAAAACAATGAGCAACCATACATGGAACCAAAACCACTCGATGGTTCCTTGTTCGACTCCTTGGTTTACACAGGCATTGTATTCTTGCAAAAAGTCATCGCTGATCAGTGCTTCTTTAAGAGCGGCAAGGTCAGGGATGCTGGCGAGTGCCTTGCCCAAGTGCTCTTCTAACAAGTATTGGTAAAAGTTGAATAGGTTATCTCCCACCTTGCCCATCAGCTTGTGCTCAAGCTTTGCGATGGCATTGGCAGCCTTGTTGATGTCTGCCTGCCCAGGCAAGTCACGCGCAAAGGGGGCTACATTGATGCATAACAAAGCCATGCACAGTTCTTTCCAATCTTCTGAGTCCATATTTGGAAAAAATCGTGGCATTTGATCGCTATAGGGGCTAGGGGTTGGGGCATTGGTCAGGCCAAAAAGTAGGTCTTGGTAATTGCCTTGAGCGGGCTCAAAGCTGAGGTCTCTTTCTTGCGTGGGTGCCAGAGGTGATTCAAAATTATGAGGCACCACTGGGGTTGCCAAAGTTTTGCGAGGGCTTGGCTTTTCGGTACTCAAGCTTTCGGTCAAAAAATCTGCCAGCTCCTGCCCTGTGTAGGTCTGCTTCGCCGACGAAAGTACGTAGTTTGTTCCGTCTGGCAGCGTTACCTGTAGGGTATAAGGGTTGGTTTTTTGTTCCTTGAGATAAGCATTGAATGCCGCAGCATATTGCTCCTTATTTTGAGCGCTCCAGCGGCTAATGGGCGCTACCAAAGGCAATACGACAGTGCCCTGTGATACACGCAAAAAAACTTTGAGTAGTTGCTCCTCGGCTTTTTTGGGTGCCTTTGCCCAAGCAAAGCCCCCAGTGAGCTGTGCTGTGATCTTTTGCCGAACCACTTCAGCCAACTTTTCACCCAATGGGTTTCCCCCTTTTTTGGGCAATACAGGCGGTTGGCTAGGCAACGCCTCAAGGTGCAAGTACGGGTTCAACGCGGTGACCTCTTCTTGGGCATACAAGTACACCACTGGTTCGGGTATTTTGTTGAAAACCTCTCGAAACTTGGCAGTTTTAAATATAAATTTTTGCATAATTCAAGCCTTTATGGGTGTAATGAAACAAAACATTTAATCAACACAAGGCAATGCTTTTGGGCGGCTTGCCTTGTGTTGGTAGTTTCACTAGTACGCTTGCTCTTAAATAGGTAAATAGAGTATTTAAGTGTGTTTTGTTTTCTGATGAATTTTAAAAATTGATCAGAGTTAGTTTACAATTCCGATGCATATCGGAACCTGAGCTACGTGATATTTTTGAAGTGAAATCAGGGGGCAAAAAACACAAAATAGACTTTACAAATTTAGGAGCTGGTGTACTAATTTTTTGACTATGATCTCCCCACCCCTCAAGGCACTGCCTACGGTAGGCAAGCCTGTAGTTGTACACGCCTGCCTCCTCTCTGGCAATGCCATTAAAATGTGGGAATAAAAAGCGTAGCTCCTGTAAGGGTTCCTTGCAGGAGATGCTACGCCATTTAAAAGGTTAGAATAATAAGCAATGAACTTAGTCAAAAAACACGCTTTTGGCATCCCAATAGTAAGCCGCTGTTGATAAAGAACAATCGCCCTGTAGATAATAGGTTACATTAGACTTTTTAAATGTAATTCCAAACGACGCTTTTTTCAACACCTTTACGCTGTCTATTTGAATGTCCTTATCACCAATAGATGCTGTCAAATCAATGCTTTGGTATTCTGCGTCTTCGCCAGGCTTGTCCACCAATGATACATTATTGACTAGGGAGTTTTCTTCGGTAAGGTTAACCGTAGCAGTTCGGGTTGTACCTCCTGACCCGTCATCTGTTTCATTCATCTGAGCCTCATAAACCGCAGGCTTGTCACCCACCATTTCCCCGTTTGTCTTTGAAACCCGCAATGCTCCTTTGTCGGGATCATTATTGGCAGAGGTATAAAACCATAACCTGGATTCATAGTCAGAAGCGCTGTCGGTTTGAGTGGGACCTGCCTCAGTTGTTAGTGTATATAGTGTAGTAGTATCATCACTATCATCAAACTCATTTGTTGAACGTGAAAGATATTTCTCATCAGCATTCTGGAAAACGATGCCACTTTTGACATTGCCATTATCATCTTTGACACACATAATAAATCCATCATAGGTTGTTTTGGTATCAAAGTATGACCCATTTGCCACAGCAAAGTCAGTCAAGGCTTCTTCTTCATCATCTAATGATGTCTTACTGTCTTTCTTTGCATCCTTTACTAGTTTATACATGCCTATAGCCATTAAACCAATAGACAGTACTGTTGCAAAAGCTACCGCCGCATCCACTACTCCCCAAGTTACTGAATCTGCTTCTGTTACCTGAGTCATGAATCTACCTCTAGTATTGATAGCATCTACCTCTTCCTCAAAAGCCTTAAGTTTGGCGAGATTGTCACCGTTATTAAGGTTAAGCCCTTCAATATACTGCCCTTGTAGGTTTTGTGGGGCGTCCACATTCGTAACAGCACGAGGGTTAGGTGGTTGATCCGTAAGTTTACTGTACACTGTATCACCATTAAGCGTGTTGGGCATACTCTTTGCATAATTATAATACTCTTGGTACGTCAAACCGTTTGCATACTCTGGTACTTGCTGAGGTGAGGTTGAGGTTGAACTAATCGGATCAGGATTATCTCCCCTGATCTTCTCCAGTATGTTTTGTTTGTTTTCATCAAAATCCTTCTGTGCGGCTTGTACCTCTCTTCTATATTTGGCATACTCTCCCAAACTCCGTAAGTCAGTAAGGTCATCTCCCTTGTAAAAATTATTCGCCATATCCACATAGCCCCGCCAACTCAGGAAACTTCTGTTTGTAAAAAATGCTTTGATGGGCTGAGTAATTGTTTGTATGCCAGCAGCAGTCACCATGGAGATATTAGACGCCAATAAAACCCTGTAAGTATCTCTCTCGAAGCTATCTTTTTTCTTCACAAGACTAGCAAGGGCATACCCAGCTATTGCCGCATTTACCCCCATACCCATAAAACCTAGCACATCAGCTCCGATATCATATTTTGCTCCAAAAGATTTATCATATGGATTGCTTAATGGCACATCATCTACAAGCACGTTTTGCGATAATAGGGCATTCTCATTATTATTTTCAACCAGAGGCTGTATATTATGCTGCGTCACTTGACGGTTTGCTGACAGAGGATTTCGAACATCTGGATTTTGCTGCACAAAAGGAGTTCCAGCGAAGTTAACCTTATATTCAAGATTGTTCATCTCTCCATAAAGTTTATATTCCGAAACCAAACTATAATTAGAAACCCCACCTGTTGTGACGTTATTAGCCTCTTGAACCAAAAAGCGATTTTTGCCATACCTTTGTAAATCTGTCCAAGACTTTGCCCAACTATTTTCTTCAAAAGTTATCCCAGTTTGCGTGGAAATTACAGCATTTTTTGGAATATAACCCACCAGTGATTTAGCAAAATTCCACTCATCAACTGTATGACTAGCCAGGATATTGGTAGCTGCCCTTCCAACACCTCGCATAATACCCTCAGCAACCGATGTTGCGAGCTTTACACCATAAAAAATCCACTCATTATCATCATCTGAATCTTTTGCTGCAATGGCTCCAAAAACAGCAAACAAAGTTAGTCCACCTATGTTGGCAGTCATGTTTCTAATAGAGGCGTTTAGCCTTAAAGAACTTGAATCACCAAAGACCTTGAAAATATTGGCAATTGCAGGTGTGTATGTTTGCGCTGTTGAAAGTACACTTAGCATTTGTGCCGACAACGCTGACGCTGCTTCATCCATTTCCTTATCTGACGACTCTGTTGCCTCATAGCTATTGCCTGCACCAAGTTTTTTACTTTGCTGGGGATAGTTTTCCAAGGCATCCAACTGTTGCTTAAGTGTAGTAAAGCGGGTATCTGCCTTTGCTGCCATTGCATTTGCTTCACTTTCACTCTTCCCCTCCTTCAGAGCCGCATCTTTCATATTTTTGACAAGCACCTGTTCCTTTTCAGCTTTCTCCCCTACCATTTGTTTTACCTTGGCCATTTCTGGATATTTATTGGCGTCCTTTGACATAAACGCCTTAAATACATCAATCATGATTTTCTCCACCTGGCCCTTTCCTTCTTCGGTAAGAACAGCAGTGCTTATTAGATGTCCTGCGTTCACTAGGTTGGCTATACGAAAATATGTTTGATATAAAAACTTTGTGGGTCCTGTGTCCAGTATCCTCAGTACAGAAGAAATCCTTACAATATTTTTATGTACATCCAGCTTCATATCCAAGGCTTCAGGCTTTCTGCCAGATTCCAGCAAATCCATGCCTCTTCCTACTTTTCGCATTTGCAACTCTTCAAGCAGGTACAATAGAGCCCAATAGCATTGGTTTTCAAGGGCGTATTTAATTACCATACCTTTGAGCGAACCCATGTAGTTTTTATACTCTTCACTATTCACATCTGTTCCAGGTGCGGGTATAGGAGTGTTGAACATGAGCTCCTGTCTTTTAAACATAGCCTCAATTCTGGCTTGCTGATCAGCCGAAAGCTCTTCCCACGAAGTAGGATATACATCTTTGAGGAGTTGGTCGTCCAAATACGGACGCAAGTCCATCGTCTCTTTTAATTGTTCTACTGTGCCATTTTTATCTTCTGTGGTCAGGTAATAATCAAGAATATCTTGCTGAAGTACTTGAATTTCTGGCGCAGCCATCATTTTTGCTCGTTGTCGGGCAGCCTTGTGGTAATTAATATTTTTAATTTGTTTGGCAAACCTTTTGGTCAAAGCACTATTATCCATGATGGTTCCCACCAAGTGTGGCATCGCCAGTTTTCTCAAAAATGCTTCTGGTATTTCTACCTGCCCATTGCTGAAGTACTCAGGCAATTCAGGGCGTGTCATAGAGCCAAACAAGCTTTTCATGACTTTATCAGGCACATATTGCATAATAATGACATTGATGTCTTGGCCTACCTGAAGCATAAGTTTATTAGAGTAGTTATCCTGACTATAGGTAAGGGGGGTTTTTCTCAAAAGGTCATGCAACGACAGTTGCTTACTGGAACTACTCCTTTCACCTGTAACTCCCTGGGGTGATCCCAGTTTGCGAGGGTCAGTGGGGTCAGGTGTCAAATCTAGTTTATCATCATCTACCCCCAAATCTCTCAGCACTCCAGCGTTGATATTTGTCAAAGTCAGCATACCGTTGTTTTGACATCGCTTATAAATAGTATCAGTAGTGGTTGGTTGTGACTTGTTGGTGACAATGTGAGCTATTGAATCGCTTGCTCTTCCTAAATCTACCTTCACTGCCGCACCCATTTTACCTTTTAAGGTAACCTCGCCAGTAATTGGTAAGGCATTTGCCAACACCGCCTTGAATAAGTATACTTTGGTATTGTGCTCGGTTAAGGGATGAATACCAAGGTTGCCTTCTGCGTTTTCTCCGGTGGTGGCATCTACCTTAGGGTCGTTCACCATGAGCAAAGCCCCGTACATCGAATCAGAAAAAGGATCATCAGGCATTTGGTATATAGCCTTTGCAAAGTACAACTTGTTGGTTGTTGTAGGCTTACCATTCCCCATCTTGGTGTTACCATTATTATCCTTGACAGGAATGGCTACTTCGCGGTCGTTTACTTTTATCACAAATTCGTTCAAACCCTTGTTACTCACAGTAAGCTCTTTGCTTATTCCAAATGCTTGCTCCAGGTTTTTTCCATTCCAACCTACTACTTGGTGCAAGGCATTGTCTAGCTGTGATTGTATGGTCTTGGATGGGTCGCGAAACAACACGTGTTTGTTGTTAGAATAATCCATTCCTATCGATACACTTAAGTTAGATTTTTGCCAATGTATGTTTTTGGCAGCTTCTTCAAAAAGAGGCACAGACGCCTGACCTTCACTCTTGTTCTCACTTTCATTCCCTTCCTGGGTCGTATCATCACCACCCAACAACATTTCAAATTTATAAATCTCGCTATTAGAGGCTGCTGGTGTAAACTTTGTGTAGTTCCCAATCGCTGTAGGATCATCATTGAGGTAGAGCTCATATTTGGGCATTTTCTGCACAAAGTACACCTCTAACTCTTTCTCTCCCAAGCCAAAGTCTTCTGGTAAAAAAATAGAGGCACTGGCCACATAGTAGTCATAATCATCACCATAAAGGTTAGGTCCACCGTTGTCGTCCTGAAACATCATGTTGATAAAACTGAAATTTATATGCCAGTTATTGTCAGCTGTAGACCAGTAGTGATCATCTTCATAATAAAAATCTGTGCCTGATAGTTCCAGTCTTTTGCTACTTTCTAAAGCCTGAAAATAGAGGTGACTCGTCGCATAATCATCATCAGGAACCACAAGCTCAATCTCAGCTATAGGTGTGGTTAATTCATGGTCATTCTTTTTGTACACATCAAAAAGAAGGTTCATCCGTTGAGTTCTTGTCATTGCCATAAAAATTAATATTTGTTTATGAGTAAAAGCATTAGTACAGGTCTGTGCATTATTGTTATCAACAGTTGAACAACAAGCCTGTATGTAGTTTTCAAAAAATGTAAAGGTTAAATAGCTGTATCTACAATAACCGATTTGACCAGCCAACGGCTACTTTGGGCATCGCCCCCCATCGACAAGCTCTTGGTCATAGAGTTGTAAGTCAAATAGGTCGATTCGCCCAAAGAGCGATTAATCACCGTAAACTTAGCCGACTCTAGGTTATCGTCTTGTTTGGTAATAGAAGCTGCATCAGCAATTTTAAATACCCATTGTTGCTGATACATTTTATCATTTTCGTTCTCTTGAGTGGGGGTAAACAAGGGCATAAACTTGACCTTTCGGTCGCTGGGGTCATACCCAAGGTAAAACCGCTGCCAATAGGGGGTACCATCACTAGAGGTATTCATAAAGCCCGATATTTTGGTATAACCGCCTGGGTTGGTATCAATATTAAGCAAGTTGCCAAAGGCAAGGGCATTCAAATAAATTTCCTCTACCACCTGGGCACCTTTATCGCTCTTGGGGCAAAGTATTTTTTTGAAGCTAGAGCTGTTGGTTTCTCCCTGAAAGGAAAACAACACTCCAGTTTTGATGCTGTAGACCATAGAGGTAGAGGTGGTCACATCCAGGTAATCAATGGCGGTTTCGTAGGGCATATAAAACACACTGGTACCATGCACATTGTTTTTGTCGGCTATGTAGTCGCGGAAGTATTCATAAGGCGAAGTAATCTCTTTGGGTTTGGGAGGGTGGATAAGCCGGTAAATAAAGACCCCCGCAAATATGAGAAAGCCTACTACCCCCAGCACCAAGGCAAAGGCGCTCATAACTGCGGCAGCGGTGGCGCCTACGATGGCTTCTACTGCCAGTGTGCCCACCACAAAGCCCGTTACCTGCAAAGCTGCTGAGGTTACAAACAGGGAATCTACAATGATTTGCTCTTGATCAGCCCCACCCTTCAGGTCTTTGCCCAGTTGTATACTGGTATACACCAAGCCAAATACTGACAAAGAGAACCCAAAAAAAGCACCCGCAAAGGAGGCAAAATCGGGGAACATCTTGAAAAACAGGCTAGATTCTTCATAGGCAGATAGCATTCCTTCCAGCTCTGTTATGCTCCCTTGAACTACTTCACTGGTAGCAACCCCATCTTCTCCCATTGCTACACCTTCTTTTACAAGAGGCTTGGCTTTTTCCTGCATTTTCTCAAATGCAGCAAACTCATCCTCTGAGCTTGCGTTATTGAAATCTTCCACAGCTTGGTTGTATTCCTCCATTGCTTTGCTATCCAGCAAACTCTTACGCAATTCTATTTGTTTGACAATGGTTTTGCGGGCAAAAAATATTTTAGCTTTGCCCATGCCTTCTTCCATCGGAATGATCTTAGAAGTGCCCGTAAACATAGAGCCTCCAGAACGAGCCCAAACCGCTCGCCAGCCTCCAGCCCCTATCACTACCGCCGACCGGGCAATGCCTTCAATCAAAGTAGGCAGTATAATGGGGGCAATCACTGCACTCAGGTTTCCAATATCCTTGGCGGTAGGTTTGCCATCAGAAGCTATCAAAGGCACCAAAATGGTCATCATTTGCATCATGCCTCCCATAATGTATAGGTTTTTGTATAGTCCACCTACCAGACTTTCCTCACTCACGGTGCTACGAAATGCTATTTCCCGTGGATCTGTTTTTGCTCCAAAAGAGTAGTTGTCCTTCACAAAAGATTCCTGCCAGCCGCTCGCGGCCACCATGTTGTACATTTTGGCATAAGACATTTGGAAAACCGACTCTTGGTAGTCTTTTACCGATGTTCCCATCATATCCTGAAGTTCCTTGATTACTCCTTGTGCCCCATCCATAGTGCTGTTTTGGTACAGCGAAATCATGGCTTTAGCTGTTTCTTCCATCAATTGCCCAAATACTTCCTGGTCGGGCTGGATGTACTGAGCCATTTCGCGCAGGGCAAGGTCAGACATGATGACATTGTAAAAAGTAGCACTTAGCAAATTGGGGTTAAAAGAAGGGTACACCCCACTAGGATCTACTTGCTTGTCGGGTAGTTTTGAGTCTTGCTCAAGGTAACTGAGTACCACCATAATGTCGTTAATTTTTGAGGTGGTAGCCGAGTTGTCCTCCCGCGAAGAGTACAAAGCCAAGCGCTCAATTTTGGCGGGTTGGGTCACGTAATAGAAAAATGCCAAGGCGCTGAAACATTTGTATTTTCTGACATATTTCTCCAGATCATCAACCGAACTCATCAGGCTCACATCTACCCCTCTATCCATCAAGGTCTCCTCTATGTTTACCGTCATGCCCAAGTTTTCTTTGATCCGGGCTATCAATATGTCTACTGTGTCTTGGTAGTAGTTTTCGGGGTTGTAGTCGGTAATTACTCGTTCTGGATGGTAGTATATTTCCTTGTTGCGTTGCTCTTCTATGAGGGCTGTAATGCCTACTGTGTCGGCCATTTTCTTAAACTCCCGGTCAAACAACTCCCTTTGCTGTGCCTTGAAATCATCATTGGTTTTGAGGTATTCATCCATCCATTTTTTTGCTCGTTTAGAATTGAGCTGTCGAATGGCTTTCTTGGCTTTTTCCAAATCGCCTAGCCCCAGCGAGTTGGTAGCATTAGGAAACGCATAAGCAAACTGCACCAAGCTGGTTTTTTCATTGATCGCTTTATATCGCCCACCAATATCTTTTAGGTCGCCTGGCAAGGCGGTTTCGGCAGCCGAATAAAACTCCCCTTTGAAGTTGTAATGGCTTCCGCCAAACTTCCCTCCTTCTTTTTCTGAGCCTTTGGTAAAGTAGCGTACTATTTGTTTGTAGTCGTTGCCAATGGCTTCATTGAGCAAATCCAGTTGGTGGGTGTTGCCATCGTCGTCAGTATAGGTACCTTTGCCTTGGTTCCAGTTTACTATTCGGTTAAGCTTGCGCTCCAGGTCAATGGTCATCACTCTAGAGGGAAGCTCCCCACTCTTTGCCCAAGACCTCAAGCCAAGATTTTGGGCGGTATCGGGGGTTTCGCCTTGGCTGGCGGCGGCTCCTAGCTTGCCTTCTGACCGAACTTGTGGGCCAAATGGCCCTCCATTTACCCCCGTTTCATAAGGTTTGGGAATACTGGTGCCCCAAGCACCCACAAAACCGCTCGCCCCCAACCGATTGACTTGGGTGGGTTTGGTGGGTTTGTCCCAATGGTGTGCTGTCTGGGCGGTTTCTTGCTGGGCCAGGTCTCCTTGTACCCCAAAAAACTTGAGGTCATCGTCTTCTTTTTGCGTCTTTACGATCAAAACGCCCGTCACCGTTTTTTTATCGGGCGATGCTACCAGATGAAGCCCTAAAGGATAGCAAAACTCTACCGGCGAAGGTACATTGTTTTGGTATATGGGCAACGCTTCTTCGGAGGGGGTCAGGGTGCCTTCTACTTCTATAGTATGGTTGTTGTCTTTAAGGTGATGCAAGCGACAATCATTAAAAGGTCGCAAAGGAATTTCCTGTACAGCATTCTTAAAACTGACCGCAATGGCACTGCCTTCTATGTGGGGCTCATAACGGGCATACGCCACTACTTGCTGGGCGGTTTTAAAATAAAAATAGGGGATAAGGTCTTGACGATGCCAAGCTACGTTTTTCCAACCTTTGCTTGCGGGATTCCAGGATAACTCAAGGTGCTTGCCCTTTTTGTTTGCCTGAATATCTACACCATCGCTTAACCGAAAATTATGACAATAAAAGGGATTCAGCACCACCTTTTCGTCCTCCAGACCTTCTATGATTCCTTCCACCTTGCTTTGAGAAAAATCGACTTTTACCTCAAAGCCATCGTGTTCAATTCGTAATCCTGTTTTTTGAGAATCCTTCCAATAAGAGTGGTCAATATTTTCACCGTTAATACAGACCTCATCAGCCTCGGGGGTATGAGAGATTTGATGCCCAGTGGTGGTGGTGTAAGAAGGCTTAAATTTTTGAAGCAAATTGCTAAAACTTGAGGAGATATGCGGTGTTTTCATCGAACCTAAAATGTCATGTGATAGTTGTAATAAATTAATGTGGGCGGTCGCTTCCAGCTTAGGCAGGAGGAGACACCCAATAAAATTAACAAGTGCAATCTAGGAGGGTAGTGAAAGTATTCAATAAAAAGTGACGGACAGCAAGTGCTTTGGAGCAAGAAAAAAAAGTGGACAGTGTGATGGGTGCCATAAACACAGATGTTGGCTGGTTTGACCTACTTAATTGCAAGGCAAAAAACGTCTCTGAATACTGCACCTGTCCTATACTTCAATAGTCCGCCGCCTTTTTATTTTTTTTATGCGGTAATTTTAGCGAAATCCATCCGCTCATGGAGCGTCTGGTTATATTTAGGGGCTTGGGTTTGGTGTGATTGGTAACTAAAAGGTAACTGATTTCGGTGATTAAGAGGTAAGTAAGTCGTCGAACTTTATACAAATGGCTTTCTCAGCCCGACTTAGAGAGTTGGGTGCTCGCTGATTTGGTCAAGATTGGCTGGAGGGTCACGAGGGCAACCAACATAAAGTCTATTTTTTCGCGATGATTTTGAGTCGTTCCTACTACAAGTAAAACAGGCATTCTTATAAAATTTATAACTAAAAATATCTTTCAACTTAATGGTTTGACTATCAATAAATAACATCGTCATCGCCCTTGGTTGTGTCCTCACAACCGGATCGAATCGTTGCATAAACGTATGTCAAGATTTTGACTTTTTATTCGCTTGTGGAGACACAAACGAAGGCGTCAGAGGGTATGACAAGTTGTTTTCAAAATAGCGAAAGGAAGTTTCTCGCTTTTTATAAGAAAACCCTGGACATAGAGACACTGCCCCGTGGGGCAAGTCTGCCTGCTCCAAACTTGATTCGGAAGGTCCGGCGAGGCGAGAATGTGGTTTTTTTGGGGTATATTCTCCTAAAGGGCGTGTCTCATCATTCAAAAGTTGCCAAATAGCAGAAGTGATTGGTTTTATTGAAATGCCTTTTGTAAGAGCTTTTGTGCAGATAGGCTTAGGTTTAAATTATTGTATTTGCAAATATGCGACTAAAAGTCATTAAGAAAAGCTAGAAAGCAAAAAAGCTGAGTTTTTCCTATTCAGCTTTTTTGCAACATAAAAATATAATTTCTGCTGGGTAATACGCCTACTTCTCCATTTTGGCTATATGTGCTTCCAAAGAGCTTGCATTAATGCTCAGGTCATCGATGTACACAAACCCTACCCCAAAACTGTTGAAAAAAGGAGGTTGGGGAAACGTATATACCAACTGATAAGGCAAATACCAGTAGCCATGATCACCAAACGCTACTCCCCAACTATTGCGTACTATAAACGCTCCTTTTCTATCTGGATGATCGCTGTCAATGACCTTTTCATCGTCAAATCCTACAATCACCATGGCATGGCCATAGTTTTGCTGTTGGGCAATGCCATTATCCAGCGAAAATAAGCCTTCTTTCCAAAGAGCGCTGTCTTTTTTCCAAAACTGGCTGTCGTCTACACTCATACCAAACATAATGGTTTTGTCTTGCACCAACAACTCCTTGAGTTTTTTCACCAGCTCCTGGCTATTATCGAGTTTTATCAGTTTAAGCATTACCTCGTCTAACACAAGCTTGTATTGACCCTTTTTATATTGAAAGCCTACCTCATTGGGCAAACCTTGGTTCATGAAGTCAATCTGTAACTTATGGTCTGTTCTGAAGCGTTTGATGTAGTCTTCCGAAAAGGAATTGTCAGGAAAAGAGGGTACCAATTCTTCGCTGGGTATGCCATATTGATACAAGCCTGGTACCAGTTGTTGATCTCCTACCTCATTGTATTTTTTGGCAATGGCCACAAAATAATCGGTAAAACTCATAGATATGTCATCAGTGGGCTTTAAGCCTCCAGAGGGAGTAATCACTCTAAAGCTGCTTTGCCCGTTGTTTGCCTGGTTTTCGAGTATTTTTTCTTCGGCAACTGCATCCAGGTATCCAGCGCTCACTATTCTACCCGCATAAAACCCATACTTCACCGAAGGCATAAACTGTATACCTGCCTTTTTGTACAAAGCTACATACAACGCAAACGAACCTGACACTGCTACACAATCGTTCAAGGCCAACTGATTAAAGATTTCTAACGAGGGTAGGCTATCCAAAATATTGTATTTAGATGGAAAGTCCTGACTGGTAGGTTGTGGTTCGTCTACATCAAATAAATTGTATTGATGAAAATAGGTACTGGGTTTGCTGTTCAGTCCTATCCCTGAACGCAATGTTTGATTTTCGTTTAGCATAATGTTTTTGAGTTTATTGAAAAACATCACCCAATGCCTGCGTTGGCAAACATTGGGTGGTAAAACCATCATTTATGAGGAAACTGTAGTAGTGGTGGTGGTGTCCACAAACGAGGTCACATCCCAGCCGCAAGTATACCGAGCTACCCTCCAGTAATCTGCCATATTTCCCCCAGTACTTACACCTTCTGTAATGCCACCATAGGTCAGGTAGTTGCCAGGTTGCCCCAAATCTTCGCTACGATAACGACTTTGCACCAAAAAGTTGGCCTCGGTGATGGTGCTTATGTCTTTATCCTTGTCTTTGACATTGATAATTTCTGGGGCGTTATATACCTCAAATATCCATTGCTGTTGTCGTACCTTCTCGGCACCGTCTACTTCGCCAAACCGAGGCAAAAACTTCAGGGTATAATCGCTCACATCATAGGTTAAATACAGCGCCACCCACTGCAACTGTTTGTTGTCGTAAGCATAGCCCTTGATATAGGTATAGCCCAAGTAATCGGTGTTTAGGCACAGGTAACGATTAAGCCCATAACCCAAATAACGACTCACTATTGGCGAAGCCTCTATGCTTTTGTCGGCAAGCGAAGACACATATAGAGCATTCTCAACCACCTTGGGGTGGGTGGCTCCTGTATACGCCATGTATACTCCTACTCCTACCCCAGCACTGGGCTCTAGGTTGGTATTAAAATGGTCAATGGCTACTTTTTGCGACATGTAAAAGATTTGATAAAACAGCGGATCGGGGTTGTTTTTACCGTTTTGGTTCGCCACGTAGTCGCGCAGCAAGTCGTAGGCAGTATAAGTAGGGGGCTTTTTCTGTTTGGTAGCCGCTATGATCTGATACACCAAACCTACCGCCATAAGTACAAAACCAACGGCTCCTAATGCTCCCCCAACAGCTCCCGCAACAGGCCCTATAGCACTTGCCATCGTTGCGGGCAACAGCTCTACCCCAAAGGTAGTAAGCACCGAGGCTGATATAGCCACCGAAGAAGATAGAAAAAGTGCATCGGTGGTAATTTGCATTTTGTCAGCCCCATCATGAAGGTCTTTGCTCAGCTGGAGGCTGGTCATTACCAAGCCAAAAGTAGACAAGGTG
This sequence comes from Microscilla marina ATCC 23134, assembly GCF_000169175.1. Classification (NCBI taxonomy): domain Bacteria; kingdom Pseudomonadati; phylum Bacteroidota; class Cytophagia; order Cytophagales; family Microscillaceae; genus Microscilla; species Microscilla marina. Next base: position 27,298 of record NZ_AAWS01000041.1, on the reverse strand, counting down.
ATGCCCAAGAAAGAACCCACATAACTATTGAGGGTGGCTCTACCCATAGCACTATCAAGGCTGTACCCTTGTGCACCGTCCATCCCTTCATAATCCACCAGCATTTTTTGCAAATCTTCAATATTCCCAATATCCTCGTTTCCTCCCATCTTTTTCACTACCGAATCTCTTTCACCTTGAAGACGTTTCATTTTTGCCCAATCATCGCTATATTCATCCATCCAAATATTCTCATTCTCTGACAACGGTTGAAGTTCTTTATCAATGTTTTTCAATCTTCGCTGAAGCCCATCAAAATCAATGCTTTTTCTTGCCTGAATTTGGTCTTTGATAATAGACCTTTTGAGAAAACTGTTGCCGCCAGACCTTAAATCTTCTACAGGAACCAGCTTGCTCATGCCCCATAAGCGACCAAATGTTTTGGACAAGAGCATTCGAGCCCCCATAGACACCCCTCCTTGGGTAAAATATAACAAACTATTGACAATAGAATCGTAAAAAAGCGGAACTACGCTCAGCGCCATATATGCAATGTCTTTGCCTTTGATGGCTTCTTTGCTTTGTAATTTCTGAATTACTATCACCAAAGGTACAAAGGCAGTAATAGCCGCCAGCCAGGTAAGTCCACTCAACCCTTTGCCTGGCCAGGCCCTTGTGCTAAGAAAGTTTTCTAGAGCAGTGCTGTTGTTATAGCTTCTAAGGGTAAGCGTATCTTGCCAAGATTTGAGGCTGGCAATGTCCAACATCTCACTCACAAACATATGATACAGGTCGTCAAACTCTCCATCCACCTTTGTCTTTCTCATATCATCCAGTATTTCTATCAAATCTGCCACTTCGCGGGGCGCACCGGGGAGGTAATCTTCTACCATAATGTCTACCATCGTTCGCGATAGGTCAACCATTGCTGGTTTTGTGGTGGCATCTGGGGTAATGTCTACAGTTTGTAAAAACACCGAAGCCACCACTGTATTGTAAAATGTCGAAGAAAGCAAATTAGGCGTAGCAGATTTTGCCCCATCCCTTTCCAACTCACTCAGCAAAGTCATTACATTGTTGATTCTATCCATGACTCCTTGCTGGTCTGCCTGAGAAGGAAGCAAAAATAACTCTTCTATTTTCGATTTTTGGGTAACATAATTAAACATAGCCAACGCATGGTACAACTTGTTTTCCATCACGTATGCCTCTATGTCATGAATGGCATTGGTATCTTCTGGTTTGAGCCCCTTGGCAATAAGTTTTTTTTCTGTAGCATCCGAAAAGTTATGGTCTTGTTTTATAGCAGCCACCAGTATCTCTACCGTCCCCTGGTAATAACGCTCCTCATCATAATCGGCAATGACCTTGTCGGGGTGGTAATATGCCTTTTCATTATTTGGGTCACGTTGCCCCTCCAACAACTCTTGAAATGAAGTATTTTCGACAGATTTGGCAAAAGCGAGTTTAAAAAGGTCTTTTTGCTGCTTTTTAAAATTGTCATCTCCCTTGAGGTAAGTATTCAGCCAAGTATCAGCCCGCTTCATATTCAGCTCATTCATGCCATCTACTTTATCGGTATCTTTGGTGCCTTCTATAGCGGCTACTATTTGTGCTATGCTCGACTTTTCGTTGATGTCGCTGTATTTGCTAGCAATGCCCTTCAGTTCGCCCGAGAGTCCTGCATCGCCTACTGAGTAAAAGATACTTTTTATTTCTTGGTTGGGTACCGCATGTTTTACTATGTTCTGATAGTCACTGCGCAGGCTATCGCTCAAAGAAAACCGCCGTACCAAGCTTTCTAGCTTCCGTTCCAGGTCTAATGGAATAATTCTACCTGGTAATGTGCTGTCCTTAGGCCAACTCCTCAGATTCAGTTCCTTGGCTGTTTTGCTACCCTGACCTGCCCCAAGCTTGCCATCCACCAAGCTTGGGATAACACCTGGTTTACTCATACTTTCTGGAAACGGTCCAACAACCACTGGTTCTTCTTGATCATCCAGCCCATCATTGATGTGCTGTTGGAAAAAAGCATTTGCTCCTACTTTTACAGTGGTAGGCGTATCTATTGGTGGTTGGGTCACATGATGGTCTGTATAAGGCAATGTATATTGTGCCAAATCGCCTCTTACTCCCCAAAAAACAACCTCTCCTTCTTCCAATTCTGCAATTAATACTCCCGTAAAAGATTTTCCATCTAACGAAGGTACTATATGAATTCCTAAAAGATAACAAAAGCTTGCTGCGGTAGCACTATCGTTTTTATATATGGGGAATTTCTCTGCTGCTGGTGTTAACAAGCTTTCAACCCTTACAGATGCTTTTCCTTGATCGAGGTAATGCACTCGGCAATCATTGGCTACGGGTAAACTTACCTTGGTCACTTGGGTATCAAAACTTGCTGTAATGGGTCCCCCTTCAAGATATCCCCCAAAACGGGCATGAGAACTTATTTCTGAAGGAGTTTTAAAGTGAAACATCAGGTTTGTTCCCTGCCTGTGCCAATTGACGTTTTTCCAACTCTTAGTCGAAGGATTCCAGGATAAGTCATAAAAATGCCCTTTTTTATTGACTGTAATTTCTACCTGATCACTTAACTGGAGGTTATGGCAAACAAAAGGGTTTAAAACTAACTTTTCCTTTACCAGGCTTTCTATTATTCCTTCTATTTTACTGTGTAGGAAGTTTACTTTTAAATCTACTCCATTATGCTCGAGCTTGAGCGTTTTTCTCTCTTGGTCTTCCCAGTAAGAATGTTCAATATTTTCACCGTTAACAGTCACTTCTTCGGCTTCAGGTGTGTATGAAATAACGTGTCCGGTGGTAGTAGCGTAAGAAAGGCTAGGTCTCCTTAGCAACCTTTCAACGTTTTGGTGATGTTCTTTTGCTGTTGTCATCAAGTTAGTTCATGTATGATTAAAAAAAATATTGTGAGAATTTCAGTTCAACCAACAGTATACTTGTGTCAGCAAAGAAACCCCCATAAACAACTTTGGGCAATCTACTTTTGCTTTAGGAGGGAGCAGCCAAAAACCACCAGACGATAAGTGCATAAAATATAAGATAAAAAGTAGACGGGAAACATAAGTAAAGAACATACCCTTGCTTCAGCCCACACTCTTTTACATCAAGTAATACTGTGTAGAAGTTTTTTAAAGCACACCTGATAAATCGACACACAACCAAAACATGTACCCCCTCCACCTTATATGCCTGAAGGTCTACTCGGAGTCTGTTGGTTTTTTCTTTTCTTAGCACCTCAGTCGTTACCTTTGGGGCATAGAATGTTTTTATTCGTTCGTAGTGATAGCCTGGCACATTTTGAGGCAATGAGTAAACCCCAAAAGCTTATAAATCCCTGGCTTTTTCAAATAACCGGGGTATTTTCTTAGTAGCTTTCAAAATACCCCCAAACAAAAACACACCTGATGCTGTCATGTGTGTTTTTTTATTGGTCGTTGGTCTGTTTGTTTTGATAAATGCCTCTGTCTACCCTAGCTGTTTTAAGTGTCGCAAAGAAAGTCAGAGACTTTCCAATATTTACAAGTTTTAAGTCTCCGCTCCACTCAGACTTAAAACAGCTGGGTGCTTGTACCTTGCAGCCATCACCATCACCTACTATAAGCTCCTAAACGCTTACTAATAAAAAACTCACCCCAAGCAATGCTCAAGGTGAGTCTACGATCTATCAAAATCATATTAGAAAGACTTTATATTTAGGAAATTTTTGATCGCATTTTTGCAAAAAACAGAAAGAAGAATTTCCCCTGCCTTTTTAGTATAAAAACAGGGCTCTCCTTTCTGTCAGAACTTCAATCACTATTCACTACTATTTATGATGCCCAAAAGGCAACCACATGCTGCCTTTCAGTAAATCGGCAGGGGTATTGACCCTACTGTTATAAACCTACCCATAAAGTGGCGACTTTCATACAATCGCACCGGACTAGAAGTGGGCAAACCCAAACTTTAGTGATTATTTCTTTTTGTATGGCAAAAAAAGCTTGGGAAAGTTTGCCTTCAACCACTTTTTTAGGCTGTTGCGGTCAGGCGAAGCCTCATAGACGCTTTCAAGATAGGTGTAAATGCCTTCAAAAATTGCTCGTTTGGCATCTTGTGCTACTTGCTGCCTGATGATGACATCATCCCGGTTGCTTGCCAGTTTACGTTTATACCGGGCAAAAGCCTGGGTTTTGTATGCCTGCCCGTATGCTTCTTTTAAAGCTTGTATGACCTCTTTTAACTCTTCTATTTGCTCCCCTTTGATGTTTTCTATGATCATGGGTCTAAACCGAGCCACTTTTACAGGTTTGGCTCCCTTTTCCTTTGGTAGAAAAAAAAGGGCACTTTTGCTACTTGCCAAAGATTTGGCTGGAGGTAAGATGTTTCGGTCAAAAGAAAGGGTCATTTTTTCTTTGTCAACTTCCTTGACCAACGGGTAAACCACTTTTTTACCTTGAAGAAGGTACACAAGGTAAAAATCGCCTACTTCTGTAAAAGCTTTTTTTGCTACATATAGGTGCGCTTTGTTGCCAAAAAATAAAACAGGCTTCGCTCCCTGGACCAATTCAGTATTGGCGTCAGCGGACGCACCAGTTAACCACATTTTAAAACTCAACAAGGTTTCAGCCACTTCTAAAGCGTCTTCTGCTCCTCTGGTCGATAGCCTCTCTTTTTTGGGAACTACAAGTTCGTGTGCCAACGCCATCAGCTCGCTGCCTCCGGTTGACTTTGCCTTATTTGGGCTTAGCATAAAAGGAGCGGCACCTTTGCGGTAAATGTGCACATACCCTTTTAAGTTTTGAAAAATAATTTTTGTTTGAGGACTTATCACATCTCCTTTTTTCAGTATTTTGCCATCCCCCTTGACCAAACACCTAGAGGCAGGGCTTACAGAAATCACCCGCCATTGTGCTTGTATTGTTGTCATTTGCAAACAGCCTATCATAAATATTAAATATTTCATAGATTTCATTTTTGAATTGATGTTTATATTTATTTGTGGGCTTTGTTGACTAAGTTAGGCTATGCAACACCTGTTGTATAATTATCTTTGTTTTACGGCAAGAGGAATAACCACCTCCTTACCTCACGTATTTGAACCCTGGATTGCCTTGGGATAAAAAATCATAAGGAATTGTGTCAATTTCGAGGTCTGGCAAATCCTTCCAGCTGATAGGCCTAGAGAACCAGGGGCAATACAACCGCCAGTCAAACTTAAACTTCAACAGCATTGGTTCAGTCATCAAGCCTTCGTTGATTTGTATTCTAATCACCTTCCTTATTTCTATCTCGGTCGCTCCCAACACCACAAACTTGACATAATGATGGTACATCTCCCAGGCTGCCTCCTCATCGTTCTTTTTACACTGGAAAAACAACCTTTTGTGTTCAATCCATTGCGTGTTGCTTAGGCAGCGTAAGTATGCTTTTTTTAGCGCATTGTTTTTGGAATCTTTTGGCAAACGCTCTTGCAGGTCTTCGGCAAAAAGATACACATACCACCCCCACGCCCTTGACCTCAAGGTGGCATTGTAGCCATTGATGGCATAGTTTATTCTTTGTTCATTTAATTCAGATAAATAACCTGTTTGGTACATTGCCTGGCAAATAATGGCAGAAGCGAAACCTTGCCACCAGGTTTGGTCAAGGCTGGTTTTCTTAAATAATGTATTGGTTTCTGGCAAAAAACCTCCCTCCCAAGCCCCCTGGTGCCGCCCCCATGACAACCATAGGCGTCGTATGACCCTCACAAAACTATGCCTGGCTTTTTTCCCTGTGGTGTTTATTGCCTTATCTGGCAAAACTGCCAATATGTTGCTGATGCTATCCATTGCTTTTAAAATTGGATCTTTAACAAAAACCTTATGCCTGATTTTATGCCTACACCTGTCAGGCATCGAAAATCTGGCAGGTATTAAAACACGCTTCTAATAAGAACAATACTCCGCAACGATTTTAGTCAAAATAGATTTCTGGTTATCAGCCAGTTATAAGTTTAAAAAATATTTATTGGTGTGTTGAGGGATACGCCCCAACTCCCTTTTAAAATAAACTTGGTAAACATATTTGTCATAAATCGTTAATTCCCAACCTTAAACAGTGTACACATTTACTCAAATTCGCTACGGGCTATTGATAAGAAAGCGTCTATCCAAACAACGTTTTGCCCTTGGCACAAAGCCTTTCTCAGGACAGACACAAACAGGACTGCCGTGAAGAAAAAAAATGGACATTCAAAATTTTTCTGTACGGGCACTTTTTGTCCTTTTGGAAAGTTGGATGTACCTCTGTTTTTGTTGAAATTTATTCACAATAATTCATAACAACGACAGGCTGCTCAAGGGTAGCCAACAATTCAAGACCCGCTTATTTTCAGTCGGTTATAATTTTATTAAGTGGAAATATCTAATCAAAATTTGATGACCGATTCGGGCAAACGTCTGCTTCTATACAATGTGGTAGATTAATGGCCAGGCAGCAGCAAATAATTAGCTATAAGCCCCGACAGGGGGCAAGTCCCTAGATGCCGATGAATATCGGTGCCCCGCAAGCGGGATGTCGGCGTAGCCTCCACTAGGCAAACTCTGTTTAACTGCGTTGAGCTCATCACAGCAAATTGCTGTAGATTCGGTTCACAGGTAACTACACTTTTATATCGTGTTGATTTTCAGCAACTTACAAAAAGCGTGGTTAAAAGCCCTTAGATACCGGTGTATATCGGTGCTACAAGTAAGACCACTTGCCCATCATAAGGCTGTTGCGCCTACCCATTAGATATATTGAATTCTGCCTTGGTGCTTATTGAACCAGAGCAGCACCCTACCAAAGCTTATAAAAAAACCATGCAGGTGTCGTATTATGCCTCATTCCAAATGGGCTTTGCCTTAGGAATGGTGAAAAAATAAATTTCTATAGTTTACAAAATATTTTGAAGCTAGACGCGGCACGGCAATATCCAGCAGGGGCGACAACTGGTATTTAATAATTATAAAGTGATTTTTCTATTAAAAAGTTGTCAATCATTAAACACACTTGTGTAATGATTGATTCGAATATCGGTGAGCCGTTACTTTTTTCTACAGGTAAAAAAGTAACCAAAAAACCCGCAGCTGTAGTTTGTTTTGCCTAAATCTGCTCCACTACGCCGAAACTGCTCAAACTCGCTTCGCTCAAACAGTGATCAGTTTTTACGGCTTCGTTTCACAGATTTTTAACGGCAACAAACTAAGGCTGAATCCAGCTGACGCAACCACTGTTACTCGATTATTAAAAAACAAATGCCTGTCCTAGTGGATATTGAGCGAGCTTGAGGGATGGTCGGCTAATAGCAGCGCTATTCGGCTATTTTTTAACAAAGCATAGCAACAAAAGATGAGGTTAAGAATGTAAATTTATTTTGGAAGCATTCCTTAGCATGGGTATGTTCAACTTATTTTTTATTTAAGATGCGTTTATTTGTCTATAGTGTTTTTTTGAGTTGCTTGGTGGCAACCACTACCCTGCAAGCACAATTTGTAAGAACCAGCCTGGATTTGCCGGCAGGAAACTCAAGCTGGGGAGATTATGATGGAGATGGAGACCTAGATTTAGCTATAGCGGCCCCTTCTGTGGGAGTAAAAATATACCAAAACCATGGGAATGGTACTTTAAGTGATGTCCACATTCAGGTAAACACCCCTCATTCATTTCCTTCTATTGAACCAGGTGCCTCTGTATTTTGGTTTGACGCCAATATTGACGGAGAGCTGGACCTGTTGGTCAATGCTTCCCAAACCTATATTTACACTTTTAACACCAATGGAAACCTAGACCAAGCGGCCAACCTAAGTGCCTTGATTACAGCCCACATTGATGTATCGTTTAATGCAGGTGATTACGACAATGATGGCGACCTGGATTTGCTTGCATCGGGCGGTGACGATGATGACAAGGAAACCATTTTGCTGGAAAATCACCAAAACTTCGCCTTCTCTAAAATTACACTGATTGAAAATGAGGCCACCCTCATTAATGCAAATATCCAATGGCTCGATTATGACAACGATGGCTATTTGGATATTTTAATGGCAGCCCTACAAAAAGGGGCGGAACCTGACTCACCTTATCAAACCCCACAAGCAAGGATTTTGAGAAATGATGGGCAAGGTAGCTTTCACGATACCATTCGGTTTCTTGCGGGCGAGCCAAGGCATTTGGATGCGGGAGATTTTGACGGAGATGGCAATATAGATGTGATGATCTCTGGAAAAAATATAAATGGAGTGGTTACCAGAATTTACCGCAATGAAGGAGACGGCAAGTTTAAAAATACTTTTATCACAAGTTCCAAGATTGTTTTTGCTTGGGGTGACTATGACAATGACGGAGACTTGGATGTATTGGGTCAGGAAACGGTGCTCCGAAACGATGGAGAAAATGTATTTACTGAAATAAGCCATAGCAACGAATTTACTCAACCTCAATTGGTAGATTATAATGGAGATGGCAGGCTGGATGTATGTGACCGTGATGCTGCCACCAACAATTATATTTACCGAAGCATTACCGAAAAGGTCAACATTGGTACACCAACCGTTCCTACAAACCTAACCACTTCTCTTCAGGGCAATCAGGTCACGTTTGCCTGGGGCAAATCAACTGACCAGGAAACCTCACAAAGTGCACTTAGTTATAACCTGTATGTAGGCTTGGCTCCTTTTACAGAAGATGTGCTCTCGCCTGAATCTATTAGTGATCCTACTTCATTGTTTTATGGGGTGAGAAAGGTAATAAGACAAGGCAATGCAGGGTATAAAAATCATTTTACTTTGGTTAACCTGCCAGAACCAACCAGCGCCCAAACCTATTACTGGAGCGTACAAGCAATAGACCAAAACGGGAAGGCATCCTTCTTTGCCCAGCCCCAAAGTTTTGATTTTAAGCCACTTCCAATTGCCCCTACTGGCTTACAGGCAGAAACAGACCATATTGGCAGAATAAAAATTACTTGGGTAGCAGCCACCAACCAAGCTGACCCCTCTTATATTGTATATCGATCTTTGTCTGTCGACAACGGTTATGAAATTATAGATACCATTCCAAACACTACCCATAATGATTTCCCCAGTGTGTCTCCATCTACCCAGTATATAGACGACAATACCAGCTTGGCTAACCATACTACCTATTACTATAAGGTGCAAGCATTCAACAAGAGAGGCCATTCTGAGTTATCGCTTCCAGTGGTGGCAACAAGTAACATCAAGGTGTTTAGTTGGGCAAAAAAAATGAACATTGATGCTTCTCTGAATGGCAAAGCACTGACTTGGGGAGATTATGACAACGATGGAGACTTGGACCTGCTTGTGATGGGTGAAGGAAGCAAACAAGGAGAGAATGTGGTGCAAAACTTACTTTATAACAATCACAATGGGCAAAGTTTTTCTTTGGCTTCTAACATAAACAATCTGCCCATTTTGGCTGAAGGAAGCGCTGCCTGGGGTGATTATAATGGAGATGGTTTTTTAGACCTGGTCTTCACTGGTGATTTTGGTACAACATTGACCAGGGTATTTAGGAATGATGAGGGAAAATCATTTAAAAACAGCCAAATAGATGTGCTGCAAAATAAAGCAGAAAGCACTGCTCTATGGGGAGATTATGACAATGACGGAGACTTGGACTTGATAATTTCGGGGGAGGAACAAGGGATCGTAAGTATTAATTTCTATAGAAACGAACAAGGGGTAAGTTTTGTAGATGAAGGCGACAAAGGAGTGGTAGGAATAAATAAGGGCGACCTGGAATGGGGAGATTATGACAACGACGGGGATTTGGATTTACTGATTGGGGGGTTTAAGGCTGGTGCCGACAGCTCCTCTGTCAATGTGTATATAAATGATGGAAGTGGTGGGTTTTCCTTGCATGAGTTTTTTACTTGGGGAGCAGGCAATGGCAGTGTTCGGTGGGGAGACTATAACAATGATGGTTTTTTGGATATACTCATTGCAGGTGCAATTGCACCATTGTTGGGAACCTCTGGCGTGAAAATATTCAAAAATATCCCCTTGGGTGATGGACGAACTTTTGAAGAGATAGCCACTTCGTTTATGGCAGTACAAGGGGTAGCCCGTTGGCTAGACTATGACAATGACGGTGATTTGGACGTACTGGTGAATGGGGTAAAGATAGCGGTTAGTTTTAGTGATGGTGACTGCAAACTTTATAGAAATAACGGCAATGATTCTTTTGTTGAAGACACAGATTTTGGCATTTTTGAAAAATTTTATCGGGATGACCTAGGCAAGGAAATCACCCCTTACGATGGTCGTGTTTCGCCAGGAGACTACAACAACGATGGGAGCATAGACTTTGCGCTGGCAGGTGTTTTTCAGGGAACTGCTTCATCGTTTGGCAACTTGTATGGTGCCTATGTTTATAAAAACGAAGCTATAGTACAAAACACTGCTCCCACCACTCCTACCCAACTACAAGCCACTGTAGCTGACAATACGGTGACCCTGACCTGGAACAAATCTACAGATGCACAAACCCCACAGGCAGCACTTACTTATAATTTACGCATAGGAACCAGCGCTCAAAAAGAAGACATCTGCCCTTCTATGGCTAACCCCACAACTGGTCTCCGAAAAATTGCCCAAAGAGGGTTTCAGGGCAATCAGAAAATCCTGCATGGGCTGGGTCCTGGCATTTATCACTGGAGTGTACAGGCGTTGGATCATAGTTTGGTAGGCTCGGCTTTTGCCCAGGAACTGACATTTAGGGTAGTAACTCCCCCTGCAATTCCCAACAACCTCACTGCTACCCCCCTTAGCTCGTCCTCTATAGTACTTACGTGGACAAGTTTGTCTGATGCCGACAATTTTTCTGGGTACATTATCGAAGCGTCGCCCAGCAACAATGCCCACTTTTCGCCTGTCGATACTATCACAAGTGATAACTACCAATATGAGGTAGAAGGGCTAAATGAAAACACTGCCTACTTTTTTCGCATCCGGGCAGTAAATACCGCAGGCAATGGCATCAGTGACGAAGTTTTTGCTACCACCACTAACCTGCCACGTTCACCCATTCAGCTCAAGGCAGTAGCTGCCTCGGCTACGCAAATACGGCTTTCGTGGCAAGACGTGGCCATTTCGGAACAAGGATTCATTGTTGAACGCAAAAGTATACGCACTAACCACCTGTATGTATTTCAGGATTCTTTGATGGGTGCAGAACTCACCGAATACATTGACAACAAAGGGGTGGTAGGCAATGTTGCCTATACTTACCGGGTATTTGCCTACAATGCCAATGGGCGCTCTACCTCGCCCAATGAAGCCTCTGCAACTACTCCCAGCGACTCAAGCACTATACCTCCTGCCAAACCAACCATCGTTGCCAGTCCAATATCGCCTGCTCTTATTTCCTTGTCCTGGCAATACGACTCCGAAAAGGCCCATTATTTTAGCATCGAAAGATCTTCGGAGGAAGACAGCTTGAACTATCAACAGATAGCTATTTTGAATGCAGAAGCAGACGACTATGAGGATAACACCGTGGATGACAGCACAGTATATTACTACCGAATGAGAGCCGTAGGGTCAGGTGGTTATTCTGACTTTTCAAACATCGCATTTGCCAGAGCGGAATGCAATTTGCCCATTTTTATATCTCTGGCTGATGACCAAACTCAGCAAATATGCAACGGACAAGGCAGTAAACTGATAGTGACCACAAGCATAAACGAGCCGGAATATCAATGGACTAATTATGGTGTAGAAATTCCTCATGCCAACCTTCCCTTTTATCTGGCTCAAGAAACAGGAATTTATGCCTGCCAGATATCGGCTCAGGGTTGTGTGCAAACGACCAACCAAGTAATTATCTTAAAACAAAGCATAAACCAAGTAGAAATTACACTGGAGCAAGACACCATACGAGCCTCCACACCTCAGGCTGACCGTTATTTTTGGTATTATAACTATGAGAAAGTACAACAAACCCAAGAAAACTATTTTATTCCCAAAGAACCTGGCAGATACCACTTGGTCACAGAAAACAACGATTGTACGAACAGTTCTAATGTTATCTATTTTAGTGTAAACGGACTGAATAATCAGGATATATCTGCACAAATGCAGGTGATTTACAACCACGCAAACCAAACTCACCAGCTTGTGATGGACACACCCATTCAAGGAGATTACCAACTATGGCTTAGAAACGCTCAAGGGCAACGGGTGTACACAAAGAAAGGCACAAAACAATACAGTACATTGAAAGAAAGCATTGATTTTAGTACCCAACCCTCAGGTATATATCTGCTCGAAATAGTTATAGGAAAACACTATGGAGTAAAAAAAATAGTTTGCATCAAATAAGCTGCTTGGGTTGCACCGATCACATCACTTATAAAAAGAGGTAAAGTCTGCTTTTTGTCCGCTTGAACCTGGCAAACAGTTGTTAGAGTTTGGCTATGTTTGCCAACAGACGACACAAAAGACTGAGCAAATAAGCTAATTACTTTTCCAGCTCCAGGCGAAAGCACTTGACACACCAAAAATAAACCTGATCTAATGCATTGCATCTAAACGTGAAATGCTCAGTGGTACTCGCTAATTGTCAAGCACATCAACAAAATAGTTACCCTATGAAATTACTTAAATATTTAGGCTTTTTTTTTTCCTGTCTTGTCTGCATACAACCAGGCTACTCCCAAAATCACTTTTATAAATTTGAGGTTACATTAGATAAAAGTGTGCTTCAGACAAAAGCCAACAGTCGCCATAGTTTGAAGGTACAAATAAAACACAACGAGCGTACTTTCTTGTTACCTGCACAGATGCGTACTACGCGTACGCATCCACAAAGTAAAAATTATGACTATGGTTTTCTGGTAAAACTATCAGGCAAAGTACAATTCATCGACGCTTTGGGCATTTACCTGCAAAACGAACCCATTGGCTCCTCAAATCGGATTGGGTTGAGGGAAAACAAAACACACTACATTCGTGGCCCTTCGGGTAGGGTTATTGGGTTGGTCAAACCACCTGTGCACTTGAATAAAAGGCACTCATCACTCACCCGACAACTCAACCGGCAAACTGCTCAAAACCAAGCACTATTTCTCACAGATTTTGGGGCAGAAGGCATACAGGTTTTTAATAGGTTTGACAAAGATTCAACCTGGGTAAACAGTTGGTTGATACTAAAAAAAACTGGAGAAGCCAAAAGCTCTCGAACAGGCCAGCAACTTTCTCACCTCAAGAAATACATTGCTGCTTACCCTGATAAAACAACCGCTGATATAACAAATGCCATCAAACAAGCTGGGGGCTACCACTCATGGAGAAGCCGCCTCTCCTCTAAAAAATTTGCATCAAGAGGTGCTTTTAATCCCCGTGGTGCTAATGACCCTTTATATCTCTGGAATTGCTCAGAAGTTGTTTGTAACCTGGAAGCATCAGCCAGGGCTGGCAAAAGAGTAAGGGTACTATTCACAGACACCAAAGTGGGTATAGGTACCAGCCTGTCTATGCATATATCAAGATTAAAAAAAATAGGTGCATCTCCCTACAGATACATTCATTGTGATAACATTACAGAGGTGCTCAATATAATGAAAGCACATGATTATGGTGACAGATTTTCTATTTGGGCAGGAAAACCAAAAAAACGAGGAGTACCTGAGGGGCATGTCATTTTTGGGCAATTAAACTCGAAGGGTAGGCTTATTATATATGAAGGACAAGCACAAGGTTGGGGAGTTACTGGAGTAGATGATTTTTTCTCTTTGTACAGGAGGTATGATGTGATATCGCACCAGGGGAAGAAGTGGCCAAAAAAACGAACCAAAAAGTAAAAAAACAGTACTCGCCTCTATTTTTTGACTGTTTGCAAAAATTATTGCTTTTGTTGAGTGGCGAGAAGATTTTCCCTGACAAACTAGTGCATTAGGTACTAAGTTACTCACATATTAGCTTCGCAGAGCTCGCCACAGCAGAGCTGTAGGCTCGGTTATTTGGCGTCCCCGAATCAAGTTCGGCTCACAGCTCCGAGCTTGTTCTCGGAGGACTGTGAGCTTTTGCCCCCTGACTTCCTCGTAAAAAAGTTAGATAGCTAAGGTTCCGATATGCATCGGAATTCAGAAAGCGAACTATCCGCCATTTTCACGACTCGTCAGAAAACAAAACCGAGCTTTTCGCGAGCTCAACGTAGTTAATTCATCCAAATTAATAGGCAACTTATTTAATCCCTAATGCACTAGTGCTCTGGGTACTAAATTTCTTTCACTCCTTTCGGCTTCCCCGAATCAAGTTCGGCTCACAGCTCCGAGCTTGTTCTTGGAGGACTGCAAGCTTTTGCCTGCTGACTTCACCTAAAAAAAACTCACGTAGCTTAGGCTATGCTCGTTTTTTGGAGGTTTGACAACCACCAAAATAAACTCGAAATAGTGTATAAACTACTTAGCTCCCAAAGTACTAGGATTTAGCAAGAAGATGGCAACACTATGGTGATGATAAATCTTGAAGTCAATGGACAAAACGAACAACTTGCAGCTTGCCATTAAAAGCTGGATGAACTTACATTATAAAATCAATTCACCAACATTTATAACCATAAAGTGTGTGTGTTCATAAACTCCCTATGGTTGGTTTATGATATGTTGCCCTGCTTAAACATGTACCTCGTTGTTACACCCAAAAAGCTGATTTCACCTCCTTGGTGCTATATTGAAGGTGAGACAAAACACGTAAAGCTTGTTCTGGCAAACTGGAGGCTGGCAAAAAGCAAGTCGATTAGGTAAAACAAGCGCCTACTATGAGGTGTAGCCGAAAAGGCAATGCCCTGAATCAGGAGAGATTCTCGGCTCTGAGCTTAGTTCGGAATATTTTGAAATTGGGAAGAAGGTAAGCCAGTTATCTGAAAGAAATTACCTTATAGGATTTGGTATCAGTATATAGTAAAACAACTATTTCAAATGGATTTTAACATCACCAAGTAGAATATTGAAGGCTAAAAAAGAATATTTCCCAGTTTATGTTTGTATACAATCTTGGGTATTTGTATCAAGGAATCATGAATGCTTGAAAAAAATAGCTCAGGTTGGTATATCATCAATAAAGTCCTGCTTTTGGAAGAGCTTGTCAGGTCTGTCCGGCCAGGATGCTGTAACCTCACAATGAGGCAATAGTTTTTTTATTTTTCTAATCGAAGACGCTGCCAAAGGATTATTATCCAATTTCAACACTTTGAGTTTTTTCAGGTTTTTGATTTGACTGGGCAACCTTTTTAATTGATTTTCTTGTAAATCTAACCTCTCAAGCTCCACAAGCTTTCCTATCTCACGAGATACTTTACTCAATTTATTGTTTTGCAAGTTGAGCGATTTAAGGCGTTTAAGGTATTTTATTTCTGATGCAAGCGTTGATAAATCATTGGAGCTTAAGTCCAACAACATTAATACTTCTAGCTGTCTGATGTCTTTAGAAAGGCTCACAAGTTGATTGTTGCTCAAGTCAAGAGCAACAAGTGCTTTAATTACCCCTATTTTCTCTGGTATTTTTGTGATGCTATTGGAACCCAACTCTAACGCTTTGAGATTATGCAAGCATTTTATATATTTTGAAATATACTGGTGAAACAACTTGGGAGTTTTACCTAAGCCTAAAACCTCAAGGTTTGTAGGAAGCTTTGTTGGCAATTCCTGAAGGTTATTATCACCGAGGTATAGTTTTCTTAAGTTTCCTAAAGTTGCTATGCCAGTAGGCAACTTGTCGATAGAATTGCTTGACAAATCCAATATTTTTAAGTTTCTGGTTCCAGGCTTAGCTAAAGCAAATGCTGTGATCGAAGTCAGAAAGTTTTCCCGAAGATTAATAACTCGGATATTTTTTAGTTCTGAAAGCAAATAAGGCACATATTGAAAGTGATTCCTACTCAAGTCTATCTTATGGAGTTTTTCCAAACAGACCATATTAGGCGGCAATGTTTGCAAGTTGTTGCCGTGTAAATCGAGTTGCCTAAGTTGAGCCATTTTTCCTATCTCTTTAGGCAATTCCATTAAACCCACCTCCATAAGAGATAGTTTCTTGATATTCCTCAAGCTGCCTATCTGCTTGGGAAGCGTAAAAAAACTATTAAAGCTTAGATCTAATTCATATAAATTATGTAATGATGCTATGGCAGGCATTGCAGCCTCAAGTTGTTTGCCAGAGATACCTGCCAGGTGGATTGTTCTCAAAGATTCGAGATACTTCGTTTCTAACCCAAATATCAAACATTTGAATAAGTCTTTTCTAAGCACCAGCGCTACTTCTTCATCGTAACCTTTAGCTGCTCCCTTGCATAGTTGGTAGCCCAATTCTACATTCTCCTTATTTTTGCTGTTTAGCAACTGAAGTATCTTCTTGTTATTTTTTTTTAGTCTATTCACATTCTCAAAAATCTGAATTTATTAATAAAATCTAAAGTTATGATTTGAGTTGGAAGGATGACTTTTTATAAACAGGGCATATTACAATAGCATAATGAGAAACTTGGATGAGAGTATTTGAGTGTTGGAGAGAAAATGCAATCATAACTCCACCTTCATAAGGTCATATATCTACCCAAGCAGAACATGGCTAAAAATCATCTTTTGCTGATTAAATGATGCCTGGATTTGTGTGATGTAACCCACTTTCCTTAACTCCATCCAATAGTAAGTCACTTGTTTGAAACTATAAAAAAACCTGATATGGTTTTCCTACTAAACTTTTACAAAGCCTCATCAAATGGGTAAGACCACAATTATATCCCATAAATATTTGTAGATTGGAGGTTATTTGGCTTCATAACAATGGTAAACTGACATTGTTTAAATAGATCACTGCATAGTTTTTATAAGCCCCATTTTATTATAAAAAAGAGCCTATTTCAATGATTTTTTTAGAGGCATATGCTTCTCACCAAAGGCGAGTTTATAAATCCTTCCGAAACAAACTCGAAGTCATAAACTAAACTTACACTGAAGCCAACTAAGCCTACAGCTTTACTGTGGAAAGCCATTATGTGTTGATAAATATTGCTTTAGTTAAACTCGCTAAAGTTCAATCAGAAAAAACATAAACAATGAGCCGCACCTTAGCAAGCGTTACCTTTTTCAACTCATTTTAAACAAGCGTTTGTCACGCCGACTTGTTTTGCCTTATGAAAGACGAAATCCTTACTTTTATATTTTGCATATCCAGAGTAATTTTTTGTTTCTGCCTTGAGCTATATGCATCGATATTTGTATTTTATTTTACAATAACGAATGCTTTTAGTTTACCATATAACCTAACTTTGGAAGAGTTATAAGGTATAATAAAAACACAATCATAGACAAGTATTGATAAAAATCAAAGGTTATAAAAAACAGGTAGGCACATTGTCTACCTGATGTCTTTTGAATGATTCATTTCTTGATTATCTAAGAGGGGGAATCCACTTAATGTCTGATTTATTTTGACTGGCTAACAGTGTTTTGGTTACGCTCAATCATATTTTGCTCCCTATAAGAGAACAAAAACACCAGGATTTTGTGGTATTTTTTATTTTAATTTTGCCCTAAACAGCTACATTGATCAGAAAAAAAGTATTACCAAATCAGTCCATTCAATGTCTCCTCCCATATTTAGATGTCATATTCTTTTTATGTAGTTTGTTATGGTTTAGGGTTTTAAGAAAACAAGCCTACAAAAAATGCTTATGCATTATATGCTTACCTGTTTTTTATCACACACATAGCTTTTTCAGGTTTTTATGAAAAATCATTTACTTTTACTCTGTATGACAGTTTTTTTGGGGGGAGGATGTCAATACTTTAAACCAATGAAATATAAAATAGCCGTTGGCAGTGAAACTGGCTCCTACTATAAAATAGGTACCCAACTTATTGCTATATTGAATAGTGGTGACGAAAAAACATTTGGGTTGGACACCCACGGAGAAGGTAGTACCAATAACTGTGAAAGAGTTTTGATAGGAAGCGCTGCTTTTGCTTTAGCACAGAATGATGTAGAAACAGATAGCCCTAATGACAATCTTAGAAGCGTATTACCATTGTACTCTGAGGTGCTTTTTATTGTATACCATGATTCTCTACGCCCCAAAAGCTTGAAAGACTTGATAGTTGGACATAAGATAGGAATAGGCGCTAAGACTGGTGGAGCATTGACCTTTGCCAAACATTTGTTTTCTTCCTATGGAATAGATCCTGACACATATGAATTTGTTTATTCTTCTAGCAAAGAAAATACACTCTCAGACAGTGTGTTGATAAGTATTCATGTAACAGCCCATAACAACCCCATTATCAAAGACATGCTTGTAAATAAGCAAGGTAAACTTTTTAGCTTGGATGATGAAGCTACACGGAGGGGATCTTCTGCTGAAGGATTTTGTATGGAGTACCCACTGGCACGCCCGTATGTAATTCCTAAAGAACTTTTTTTTGATCTGCCAAGGCAACCTGTTTTGACCATTGCTATCGATAATATGTTATTTGCTGATGTGGCAATACCAAACCACGTAGTTTATGATGTTGTAGATAGAGTTTTGTCAAGCAAGGCAAGGCTGGCAAAAGAAAATTCAGTATTTAGATATTTGAGTGATGACTTTGAAGATTTGCTTACCAGGTTTCCTTTACACCAGGGAGTGAAAAATTATTTGCGACGCAACAAACCAGGTTTTTTTCAAAGAAACTCTAGCCTACTCAAGGGATTTGCCAGCCTTTTGACAGCTATTTTGGGCGTCTTTTCAATAGTAAAGCGATGGCAAACAAGGAGAAAAAAATCAAGGATAGAAGAATACTATAATGAATTAGCCGCGTTTGATCGGGAAATTTTACAGCAAGAAAGTTTGGAGTCTCTAATTGAAGTATCAAAAAAGGCTCGTCTTCTGAGAGACCAGGTGATTTATCTGGTGGGACAAAACAAACTAGAAGCAAATCAAAGCTTGCAGATATTTTTGTTGTTTTGGAGAGAGGTTAATGAGAACGTGCAACACAAAACCAAACAACTTAAGGCTTTAAAGAAACAATGACTTTTTGCATATAAAGGCTTGGCAGGGCACTTATTGAAACAGCAGTAGCAAATCAATATTAATGATGTCCATTTATTGTCTCCTTATTATTGAGGCAATGTACGAGCTTAGAAGTATATTTAATTCAAAAACAATGCTGTTACACAAATAGCTAACTCATTTGAATTGTCATAGTTTTAGTTCTTATCAGCCAAGAATACCCCTTGAATACTTTGGGAACTTCGCTTGGCAAAGTAATCTAAGTTTTATGAATACAGAAACAACCTCATCAGAAGAAAAACGCACATTTTTTTGGTGTCGCATTTTGGGGCATCAATGGCATAGCAACACGCTTGTCAGAACTTGTCGAAGATGTGGTAAAATTCAAAACTCCAGGTTTAGAACCAATACATGGGTAGATGTTTAACCAACACCTACCTGTAGAAAGGGTTGTTTTATATTTTTCCAACCCAAAATTGAGCATTTGATGTCTTCCTTTCTATCGGTTAGTGTATACCAATTTATATGTCAAAATCATTCGCAAAAAACTGTTCTGTCAAACAATGCACAAGTTTTACATAACTCTCTGAAATCACCCAAAAACATATAGTGTATTTGGTATGGTATTGTTTGTACCACCTTGCAGCTTCAGTTGACCAGCTTCAAAAGTTCAGAAAAACTGTGAATGTGCTATCTTACCTTGTATAACCATCCTGTTTTCAAATGTTTAAATGCTACAGGAAAAACTTGCAGCAGCTATTGAGCACAGATGAAGTGGTCATGCAGGATTTTTGCGTAGGGAGGGTAACTTTAAAAACCTTTGTTGGGTGTCTCCTACTTGGTTGGGTTTTTATCACTGATACATTACTGTGGGTTGCTTGGCAGCTTTTTATTGCGTTATTCATCTACAGTATATTTTATAATGAGGCACCAATAGAATAAATTACACTTGCCATAAACAGGGCGTTTCCTAATTGTAACAGTGTAAAGTATTAAAGATTATATCCGTGGAGGAATGCTTTTGTTTGAAATGTAAACAAGAAATTTCTGTTTGCCCGCATCACACCTCCAACATTGGCTTTTGTGTGAAACATTTTGTATAAAATATTCAACACAAGCCGCCTGCTTATGGAGGAAAAAAAGTTTAATCGCCAAAAAGACATTAAAAATTCCTTGAGTGTCAAACATGACATTAGGACAAATGGTTCATCCTGTCTAACAATCACTCATTGGAAACCAAAATATACGCTCAGGTTGCCTAATAATGCTCCTAGGCCTCCCCCTTCCAACCTTAGTCCTCTCATAGTCCTGCCCCTAACAAAACCTGTCCATTGTTTATCCTGTCAAAATTCTTCTCTAGGCATTTTTCGTCTTGCGTTTATAAAATGGAGATGACACAAAAAACATAACATTGGGCTTGTCATTGGGCCAGACACACCTTTTGATAAAAAAACCTTCTAGTTATTGGGAAATAGCTAGCATAGAAAAGTTAAACTATTTGATAAAATCAAAAAATGAAAGAGCAACACGAAGCGATAAATTTAGATTCAAAAAATTTCCTCTTTAAATATATTGTTTTTTTCGTAAAAAACATAACAAACAAACAGAGTAACCGAAAAAATGTAAACCAAAACCACAGGTGTTTTATTGCCAAGGAGTGGAGACAAGCCCTACTGGCATTTTTGGTAGTAGAATTACCCAATAAAAGAGCAGAAAGTGCAAGGGAATTGTATACTCTAAAGGCAGGTTCTTGGGAGTTGTTTTTAATGGTGTTTGTGTTAAGTATGATGATTTCTATTATTCACCACCTTAAACGCAAAATCAAGAAAAATAAAAAAGTTCATAAACAACAAAAAGTAGATGTCATAGGCTCAGAAAAAGAGCAAGGTGACCCCTCACTAGAAGAAAAAGAACTTGCCCAGCTAAATGATGCAATTAATTTCAAAAATCAACAATTGTTGTCTTATGCATTGCATATGATTCAAAAAAATCAGTCATTAACCGAGTTAAAAGGACTTGTGGCAGAATTAAAACAACAAGATGATATAGAGTACTTGCATAAATTGCTGGCTAGAGTTAACAATTTGGCGGATTATGGGCTAAGAATGGGTAAGGACTGGGATAATTTCCAGCTGATCTTTGAACAATTTCATTCAAGCTTTCATGACACTCTTAAGAAAAAATTTCCTGACCTTACTGCCAATGATTTACACTTATGTGTTTTGATAAGACTTGGGATGAGCGTGGAAGACATGGCTGATTTGTTAGGCATAGCCCCCGAAAGCTTACGTAAAAAGCGATATAGGCTACGCCAAAAAATGAATATTGATTCTGTACAAGGCTTGGGCGAATTCTTGAAAAATAACGAAGAGTAAATAAGTAACCAGCTTTGTGTTCATTCTGTAAGTTAAAACATTGGTAGATGTGTTGCATCTATACTAAGTATTTATACAATTATTTTTTTTGTACAAACCACAGACCTGGCTTTCTTATATTTGTACAATCTGCTTGCAGAAAAAAATTAGTTCCTTCCTCTCATTTGCTATGCCTATATTTTAATAAAACTTAACAACAAAGCTAACATTGTTAAAAGTACCTATGTTGAATTGAAGAATGTAAACTTAATTTGGATAGGTAGGTGAGGCAATCATGCTGCTTAAAAAAGCCAGATAAAGTACCCCTCAATGGTTACTGCATAATTTTCTGGAAATCATGCTGCGGTAATTTAATTGAGGGGTAATTTTGATGATTATGTCTAATGGCTAACCTTATTGACACTACATACCAAACAAAATGAGTCGGAAAGGCAAAGCTCCAAATACAAGTTTAACTCATAACCCTCAGCTTGTAGCCAAAGAATTTTAAAACTTGTCTGATAGGGTTCAAATTTAAAGGCAGGCCCTTCCTGTTAAGCAACAACTTAAACTATTTATCAGAAGCGCACCAATGTCTTTTTATTGTCTTGGTGTATGTTTTTGTTTTTTGTAAAAAAGTAACAATTTACTCTGAACTAATAGACAGATGGTTATGGTACCTGTAGTGATAGCAACAAAACCTATCAATGGTGATCCTTCATGTACAGTCATATTTGGGAATGTTTTTTTGTGGGAAGCAAAGTTATTAGAAGAACACCTTTTTGATGTGCCTCAAGGCTTAGACATAAAACTTATGCCTATAGCCAAAACAAGCAGTAAGGTTTTACTTATGTTGATCAATAAACAACTTTTTCTACGACGCAGCATTCAGTCAAACTTGATTTTGACTGATTACAGTGTTATTGACTATCAATACTTTGAATGGAGGGTTATACAGCAGTACAACCCTCACGAACATATTATTGGAAAAACCTTAAGAGTAACCCAATGCAGCATTCCCATTGGGTAATAAAACTTCGCTAGTTTTCTTAAATAATGGCTATTAAACACAATAAGCTCCCTCTAAGGTACTTACTCTCCTCCTCTCAACATCATACCTTGAGCACTCTTCTCTAAGGAATTGTTCAAAAATAAATTTACACTTTGAGAGGTGATTTTTCGCCTTGATACTTCGTTATTTTTAGCCTTTGGCAGAGCTCGGCACAGCATAGCTGTAGCCATCGGTTATTGCCCGTAGCGCTGCTATGGGCGCAAAAAATAGCCTCGTCTCAAAACAAAAACTCTACCTCAAGAATGGTAATTTAATTTCTCACCATTCCTAATTACACTGTAAATTAAGTAAGTTGTCATTTAGTTCGAGTTTATTTTGTTTGCTGGCGATCTTTACAAATAGAGCATAGCAAAGCTACGCGATTTTTGTAAAGAGAAGTCAGAGGGCAAAAGAAGCCGAAAAAAGCATAAGATATTTATTTTACAGTGTACTAAGCTCGACTTTAGCCATTTAAAATTACTCCGCAATCGCCTAAATAAAACCAATGACCTGATTATCTGAGAGCCGTTACTTTTTTCTCCAGGTAAAAAAGTAACCAAAACCGAAGCCCTTTTTGGGGCGAGCTCTGCCTTTTCGGCTAAACCCCGCAGCTGTATTTTGTTGTTGCTAAAATTTGTTTCATTACGCCGAACCGCAGGGCGAAGCCCAAGTTTTAAAATCCCGAACTTGATTCGGGGCTCTGCCTTTTCGGCTAAACAGCTCAAACTCGCTTCGCTCAAACAGTGATCTGTTTTAACGGCTTCATTACTCAAAGTCGAGTAGATAAGGGGATTTTCACCCCAAATCTCTCACAGAACCGTGCGTGATAGTCTCCCATCACACGGCTCTTGTTATACAAATCATCATAATTTAACTCCTGTATTCCAGTGATAAAATGGTAATGACTTTGTCTTGTCGCTTTTAATCCTCCTCATATTATTAAGTTGTTAAAAACTTGAAAACTGTATAACTGAACCCCTTCGCTCCACTTCCATTACAGAAGCTTCTACACTAATACGAGTTCATCCGCCACCCTCTATCATCTCAGTATTCGCCTTGTAGGATCGCTACTTGTACTTTCCCTTAATGATCATAGAGGGCTTCCCCTGTTCCATAACTAAGCCTAAATAAGAGTCATGCCAACTTAATGACGGTTGCCACATAGACACTTGACAGGGTACGCTCTATGCTTTGTCCCAAACTTTATCGGATAAGTCTGGTTTTGACAACAAGTAGCTGTTCTCGACACTTCTTCATTGGTTCACTTGCGTTCATCTCTCTTATTCACACCTGACTCCGTACCAGCGGAGCCTTTTCTCTAGCCGTTCAATACCAAAACATTACTGTCATAGCACCGTAGAGTGGTTTAAAGGCTATTCCTGTAAATCGCCTTTGGTGGGTCTACCACCATCTTAGTTATAGCATACAAAGCTTGTTGTGCTTTGTTTCAGGGCACACCCGATAGCTACAGCTTCGCTGTGCTCACCGAAGGTAATTTCTTAACGCCAACAAAATAAGGCTGAGTCCAGCTGACGCAGCTACTGTTAATATTTGAGATGTTTTATTACCAATACCTTTGTATTTAATTTCTTACAGTTGTATAAAAAAGACGACTGTAAGAAAATGTTCGTATTATTATTTAGAGGCATTTGAAGTAATTTAGCCAATATCATAAAAGGCCAAAGTCGAGCTTAGTCATACGCATTTTTTCACCAATTTGCTCTGCCTATAAATAGGTTAGTTATTCCTTTAATTAACCTAAAAGTGTAACTTCTCTGGTTTTACCTTTAGTCAAAGTAAAGTTGAGGAAATTTTGTTCAAAAAAAACTCCCTCTTGAATTCAGTAATTTAAATGCTTTATTAAGCAATAAAGCTACCCAAAAACTGATATATTTTTTTTTATAAACTTTGCCAAAGGTCAATCACTGTTTTCAGCCAGTATATACAAACATAGTATTTTTAGTAGACCAATGTGTTTAACAAACTGACTCTAGTTTTACCAATACTTAAAAGTTTCAATATTGGTATTGGGCTTATTACTTACATAGTAATTTTTTATCTCTAAACTGCTATTTTAATTGTTTTTTTATGTTTTCCCAATCAAAAATGCTTTATTTGTATCACTTAACCTTCATTTTTTTCGTTGGAGAGTAAGTTTTGCTATAAATATTACTTTTGTAAAAAAAACAGATTTATTTCAAGAGAAATTGTCCATTATTCAACATCAACCAAACAGAATGATATGCAAATAATGAAAAAACAATGCTGGCTATTTACCCTACTATTGCTATTGGTAACTTTTGCCTATTTTTACCAAGAGGCTTTTATACGACCTGCCATTTTAAGCTCTGCTAAAGCAAATATTTTTGCCGGAGAAGCCATATCTACCTTATGCTTAAGCTCTTTTACTTTACTGTTTGGCATGCTTTTTTTTTCAAACCAGTCGTCACCCAACCCTCAAACGCTTGCCCACCCACAAAATAAAAAAGGCATGGTGGGTAACCTCAAGAAAATGAATATGGAAAAACACCTTGCCCACAAAAGTCAAGAAGTGGCTTGGTTCGAAGAACAAATCGCTCAACAAGACAAGGCATTACAGGAGGTAAAAGAGCTGGTAGGCAAAACCAATAGGTGGCAAAACCTGGCACAGATGCAAAACATTTGCTCCATGATTGAAGAATCGGTAAATAACGAATTTGATATTGAAGAAGACTGGCTTAGGTTCAGAATTATTTTTGAGCAGTTGTACCCTAATTTTTTCCCTGGACTTAAGAAAGAGTTTAAAGCACTTACCAATAGTGATTTATGCATTTGTGCCCTGCTGAAGCTCAACCTAAATACAAAGGACATGGCTGACTTGCTGGGAATTACTGTAGACAGCGTGAAAAAAAGACGATACCGATTGCGTCAAAAATTAAGTTTGCAGCGAGAAACCAACTTGGTAGAATATATTATTAACTTTGTATAGTATGCTTTTAGTCCTATTTTATTTTGCTGTTATCTTTTCTTTATTCACTACATTACCAATGTGGATGAAATATTATACAAAACAGCAAATCGTTATGCAAAATCGTTTTTTTATGCAAGAGGGAGAACATACTCCCTGTATTGATTTTAATTTAGAAACCATGACATTTAGGATAGAGGGAAGTTCTTTTGTTGAATTTCCTTCTGTTATTTATTCTAAAGCCATCAATTGGTTGGAAGCTTTTTTAAAGTCCCCTCCTATATCTTCTCTACAACTTACCCTAAAGCTATCTTACTTTAATACAAAATTTCGCTATGTTCTCTTTGATATCTTTACTGTTTTATCTCAAAAACAAGTCAAAGCCATCATCAATTGGTATATCACGCCTGATATAACTGATTCAAAAGAAGACGGAGAGTTTTTTCATGAATGTTTTCCTGAACTTGAGTTTCATTTTATAGAAAGCCACGCTACAAGGTAAGGGACACACTATACATTAAGCAATTAACAAATTGGCTTGCTTGCTCTAAATCCATTTGGAGCAATAAGGCTTTGTGACAGAAGAGGTTTGCCCCTACCCTCTGAGGCAAACTTTAACCATAGTCCAAACTATGATATGAATCGACATCTGGGCTATGATTCTATTCTTTGAAAAGATGCATCAACCAAAGGTATAATCCTACTAAACACATTAATTAGGCCCACATCCTACATTATTTAACTCATCAATCACCGTATTGAGCAAGGTAGCAAGGACATACACAATGCCTTGTTGGCATGTTGTGCATTGGTAAACAAGGCTTGCTGTTACTTAATACAGGTTGCGTTATATATGCTTGTGGTAGTAACTTGCTCCTCATTTCAATATATTTAGGACAATATCAAGGTATTTATAAATATCTTTTGGAGCATCATACTCTCCGTTCTCTGCGTCTCTTTGATGCCCCAAACGAACCACTACTGCGTTCTTTTGAGGAATGATGAATATATATTGCCCCAAAATACCTCGCATATAAGGAATTTGCATTCCCTTATATTCAAGAAACCAAAAGTGGAGCCCATAATAATTGTTTATTTGGGTACCAGTTTCAGCTATAAGATGTGTCGCTGGCATGGTCGCTTCCTGTATATATGCCTCAGGCACCAATTGGGTTCCTTTCCACTTCCCCTTGTTGAGCACCAGTAAACCCAAGCGAGCAAAGTCTCTGGCTGTACTATTGAAACAGCAAAAAGCTTTTTCGTGTCCATTTTTTGTATCTAATGACCACAAGGCTTTTTTGTGTGCTCCAAGAGGTTTCCAGAGCTTGTCAGACAGATACTTTGCTATAGAGTCCCCAGTAGCTTTCTCAAGTATAAACCCTAGTATTTGGGTGGCACCACTTTGGTAATTAGTACGCTTACCAGGTTTTTCTACAACATTCGCCTTTTTCAATACCCTTTCCAGGCTTTGGCCGTAGTAAGCTTGGGTGGTAATGGAGGTCAACCCAGAATAACCCTCATTCCAACTTAAGCCTGCACTCATCGTAAGCAAGTGACGAATGCTTAGCTGGTTGCTTTTTCCCTCTTTGAACTGAGGCAGAAAATCACCCACCTTTTGGTCAATGCTCTTTATTTTGCCCTCTTTGATAGCAATACCCACAAGCAAAGAAATGACGCTTTTTGCCATCGAGAATGAGTTGGATATGGAGGTTTGTTGGTGACCATCCCAATAACCTTCATATTGTATAGAGTCATTTCTTACAACCAAAAAAGCTACTGTTTTGTAATTTTTTATTGATTGCAAACTTTCTACAGGCAATATTAGTTGATGTTGGGCTATTGGCAAGGGTTGGTATTTGCCAACCTCTATAGTACTGTTGTCAAATATTTTGTAGTCATATATTCCCGCAAAGTTGTAGTAAATCGCTTGCGTAA